>ONQH01000095.1 GCA_900319885.1 Candidatus Avelusimicrobium ruminicola | reverse complement strand
TGCGGGAAATAATGTAGGCGGCGTCTTTGCCTAACCCGTTCAAAATAACTCTGAGAGGTTCTTTGCGTACTTTGTTGGCGGTGCGGGCGATACCAATGGCCCCTTCGGCGGCGGCAAAACTTTCGTGCCCGGCCAAGAAGCAGAAGCATTTGGTTTCTTCACGCAGTAACATAGCGCCTAAGTTCCCATGCCCCAAGCCTACCGCACGTTGGTCGGCTACGGAACCGGGGATGCAGAAACTCTGCAAACCTACGCCGATTTTTTCGGCCGCTTCCGCCGCGGTTTTTACGCCGGATTTGAACGCAATAGCGGCACCTACCGTGTAGGCCCACACAGCGTTTTCAAAAGCGATAGGTTGGATGCCTTTTACAATGGCTTCCACGTCTACGCCTTTTTTAGTGCAGATTTCCTTGGCTTCTTCCAAGGAGGCAATGCCGTATTCTTTTAACGTAGCATTGATTTTTTCAATTCTTCTTTCGTATCCTTCAAACGTTACCATAAAAATTTCTCCTTGGGTTACTCTTTGCGGGGGTCAATGACTTTGACGGCTTCATCAAAGCGTCCATATTTGCTGACGTTCTTTTCAAACGCGGTCTTGGGATCTTCGCCTTTCTTAATGGCATCCATCATTTTGCCCAAGTTGACAAATTGGTAACCAATGATTTCATTGTTTTTATCTAAACCGATTTTGAGCACATAGCCTTCGGCCATTTCCAAATAGCGGGCGCCTTTGGCCTCGGTACCGTACATGGTACCGATTTGGCTGCGGTGGCCTTTACCTAAGTCTTCCATACCGGCACCAATCGGTAAACCGTCATCCGAGAAAGCACTTTGCGTGCGGCCATATACAATTTGCAAAAAGAGTTCGCGCATGGCGGTGTTGATAGCGTCGCACACGAGGTCCGAGTTCAAGGCTTCTAAAAGGGTTTTACCGGGTAAAATTTCCGCGGCCATAGCGGCGGAGTGCGTCATGCCCGAGCAACCCAAGGTTTCTACCAACGCTTCTTTAATAACGCCTTTTTTGACGTTCAAGGTCAGTTTGCAGGCACCTTGTTGCGGGGCACACCAGCCTACCCCGTGGGTAAGACCGCTAATGTCGGTAATTTGTTTGGCTTTGACCCATTTTCCTTCTTCAGGAATCGGGGCCGGCTCATGTTTGGCGCCTTTGCAAACGCAGCACATGGCTTGTACTTCAGGGGTGCATTTTTCACAACTCATGAAATAGGTCTCCTTAATAAAATAAATCTTCCAGTATATTTTACAAAATTTGAAAGGCAACGTGGCGGGTATGCGTAGATTCTCCACAAAAAACTCCCCGGCATTATGCCGGGGAGTTGGCTGTAAATAGAACGATTACGCCCACAGACTTAGTTTGGTAACTTTGTCGCTACGACGTACTTTCGGCTCGCCTACCAATTCCTGGATATAGGCTTCACACACATAAATTTTGGTGCCTGGCAATAAATGCCCGCCAATAACGGTATGGTCTTTATCTGCCAAGGTGACGTGTGCATGCACCATGGGGCGGTTGTCCTGAATACTTACGTTTCCTGTTAGATTTAAGAGTTCCAATTCCTCATCAAACAACGATTTTTCAAATTTCTTTTTGGCTTGGTCATAATAGCCAATCGTTGCATTGGAAACAGAGCCCACCACGGATACAATGCCGCATTTGACTTGGTTATCGTGACAAAAATCAATCAACTCCTCTAATAAATCTTTGCCCTTGGGAAGTCTAAATAAATAAGTTCTTCCGGTTAAATAAGGTTTTTCTTCTGCCATTTTTCTCTCCTCACTAGGCGCGTACTAAGCCGCCCGTTTCAAATTGTCCGCATACGTGCGGATAGCCGCCACTATGGATGCGCCATCCATACCGGCTTCTGCATAGACTTTGGCGCTAGAAGCGCTACCCAAAAAGCGCCCGTTTTTATGCGGATATACTGTATGTTCACGCCCTTGCTGGCTGTGGATCCAGCAATCTAACGTCGGGAGCGTAAAATCCGTCAGCCCCATAGCCTGCCGCATCAACGCCGGCGGAACTAATTGGTCTTGCTCTTCTTGCGGCAAGAGTTCAAACAGTTCCCGGCTGGTCACATAAATTAAGTTTACATCCGGCGCCTTACCGGCTAAAATTTCCGGCAATACGCTTTCCACTACAATACGCCCAATCCCAGCCCCCTGTACAAATACAGTGCCGGCATTAGCCTCTTTTGCATGATGCAAATAGTACACGCCTTTGCTGGCTGCGCTAGCAGCGTCCACGCCTAATTGGGCCCTATCCATATACGCGGCCGAGGCGCGGATAACAAACGGAGCAAAGACCGCCGGTTTTTTGGCTAGTGCGCTAGCCACAAGCGGCCAAATTTCATCCACTTCCAAAGGAGTTATAGTAATACAGGTCCCTTTGGGAAAATTATCTTGTACTAATTGCAAACTTTGCGGATCGGCATGGGTGGGGCCGTCTTCCCCGGTGGGCAAACTGGCGTGCCCGTTAAATAGGATAAGCGTATTGGGGTGTAAACCCACCTCGCGCGAGGCTTGAACGCCAATCGCGTGTAAACGGGCTGCTACGTGTTCAAAAGCCAGGAAAGCGCCGTACGACGCGGATACCGCTATATGACGGCCAAATGCCGAAATCCCGCTACAAACAGCCGCCATGCCATCTTCGCAGATTCCCCCCGCACTTAAACGACGACTGGTAGGATTGGAAAGCGTATTGAAATTGCCGCCGGCAAATCCTTCGGCTACCGCTCCGGCTCCGGTGGAACCATATAAATCCGCCGAACCGACAAGCAAGGCCCCCTTGGTTTCTTTATTCAAATACGATAATGTTTTGCCTAAAATACCGCGCGTGGTATATTGTTTACCAACCTCAAAGGTAAATTCTGCCGGCACTTGCGACACATTGCACGCGTACGCTTTGTTTACATCTCCCAGCGTAGGGCGCACGGTGCGTTTGGCTAAGGCTAATTGTTGGGCGGAGTCTTTTAACCGAGCCACTACAAATTGTTGAATTTGCGAATCACTTTCTAACACGCGTCGAATAACAAGGAGACTTTCCCAGTAATATTTTTCAATATTTTCCGGGGTCTTGTCGCCTTCAAAACGCGGAAACGTTTCACTAAAGGTTTGTTCAAATTCGCTCAGAGACTTGTAAAATTCTTCCGAGGCAAACTTGTGTCCGCTCCCGTGAGAGGCTTTGCCTTCAATACCATATTTCCAACCTTTGACCGTGCGGTAAATAATGGCTGTAGGTTGGTGATTAGGAATTTGCGCCGCCAATTTTTGGGCGGTATAAATTTGATTAAAATCGTGCCCGTTAGGAACGTAAATTACGTTACAATCGTGCATGTAGAATAATTCCGTAGGCGTCCACTGAACGTAATCGCCGGGTTGGTTATTTTCGGCAGTTACACGTTCCGACTCAATAGAGGCTTGGTTCCAGTCTACATGAAAGGTAATGTTTTTAAGTTGGGCGGTAGCGGCCATGGCTAACGCTTCACTGACGCGCCCCGCAGTTAAACCGCCTTCCCCTTCAATCACATGCACCCGGGGGCAATTTTCCCCATACGCATCCGCCGCGGCAAGCGCCAAGCCCACTGCGGCTGCCAAACCAACCCCGCTGGCCCCTGTGCTGGTACGCACAAAAGGCGTCGTCGGTTCGGGGTGGCCGCCTAGCGGTTTACTGTGAAATTTAGTGAAAAGCGGCGTGCCTTGCTTGCAATTATGACGGAAGCCAAGTAAATCTTCTAAACGAAGTTGTTGATTTTCATTGACAGGTAAAAATTCCGGGTCCCCAATACGCACACATTCATTACGAAGCGCCCACATCGCATACAGGCCCAGGGCCTTATGCCCGGCCGCGTAAGAAATAATATCCGCGCTATCCTCTTGCGGATGCGAAAAGTCATACTGCATGGTCTTATATAATAAGTGAGAGACCGCACGCCCACTGGAAATACTTCCCCCCGGATGCCCGGACGAGGGAACATAATTATAAAGAAGTGCCACCAACGCACGATATACTACATCCAAGCGTTCCAGGGCGGCCGCTTCGTTTAACGCAATGCGATAGGCTGGATTATCCGCGTAATCCGTTACATCCATAAATACAGCGCGTTTTTGGTTCATCGTAAACGGTTTCATAGTATCTCCCTAAAAATGAAGTCCTTCTTGTGCACACAATAAGGTCAAATCGGTCATGGCTTGCACGTCGTTCTTGGCACATACTTCTACGTTGCTATGAATATTGCGCGTAGGCAGTGCAAGCGCACAGGTGGGCACCCCGGTCTTGGACAAGTGAATTGCTCCGGCATCATTACCACCCCGTTGGGCAATACGTACTTGGTAAGCAATATGATGCTGCGTACAAAATTGAGTCAGTGCATCAAACAGCGGTTTTGGGGTGATGGTCATGGAGTCCAATACGCTAATTGCCACTCCGCCCCCCACCCGTGTAATATATTCTTGGGCAGGTACTCCGGGAATATCGGCCGCGCCGGTGGTATCCAAACACAAAGCCACGTCAGCCTCAATCCCATACGCCGCAGTAGTGGCACCCCGTACGCCGACTTCTTCCTGTACGCTAAATACCGCCTGAACCGTATAATACGGGTTTTTAAGTTGCTTAAAGACTTCCGTCAAAATAAAAACGCCGCCACGGTTATCAATAGATTTAGCCGAAATAAGCCCTTCCCCAAATTCTTCATACGAGC
>ONQH01000094.1 GCA_900319885.1 Candidatus Avelusimicrobium ruminicola | reverse complement strand
CCCCCGGTGAAACGCCCCAAAGTAAAACGCGATATTAAGATGCCCGTACGCCGGGCCCCGCACTAAAACCGCTTGCCCGTACGCCGCGGCGCAACCCATCTATAAAAAACCCCCGCACAAGGCGGGGGTTTTATTAGCCTTGATAATCTTTCAGCATTTTGGTACGGCTGGGGTGGCGCAATTTGCGGATGGCCTTGGCCTCTATTTGGCGTACGCGCTCGCGCGTGACGTTGAACATCTTGCCCACTTCTTCCAGCGTGCGCGGATAACCCGAGTCAATCCCAAAGCGCAGGCTGATAATTTTGGCTTCGCGCTCGGAAAGGGTAGCCAGTACATCGGCCACTTCTTGCTTGCGTAAAAAATCTACCGCCGCGGTGGTCGGGTTGGGGCCGCTCTTATCTTCAATAAAATCTTCCAGGTTGGAGTCTTCATCCTCGCCGATAGGCGTGGAGAGGGAGATCGGGTCCTGCATGATTTTGAGCACGCTTTTTACTTTTTCTACCGATAAATGCAACGCCTTGGCGTAATCTTCAATGGTCGGTTCGCACCCGTGTTCTTGGCGGAACTTGTTGGTGACTTTGGTCAGTTTGGAAACCAATTCCTTCATGTGTACCGGGATGCGAATCGTGTTGGCTTGGTCGGCAATCGCGCGGTTGATGCTTTGGCGGATCCACCACGTAGCGTAGGTAGAAAACTTAAACCCGCGTTTGTATTCAAATTTTTCCACCGCTTTCATCAGCCCCAAGCCGCCTTCTTGAATCAGGTCGGAAAGTTCCAAGTTGGAGTTGACGTGCTTCTTAGCGATAGACACTACAAGGCGCAAGTTGGCTTTGATGAGTTTTAGTTTGTCTTGCAGAATCATATCTTCAAAGAACACAATGCGGTCATTGAAGGCTAAAAATTCTTTTTCGCTCATGGGCAGCATATCCACCATTTGGTCGTGGCGGCGGCGAATCCCGTCAATATTGGTCAGGGCGCGTTCCAGTTCTTCTAGCGAAAATTTAGTCGCTTTTTTGAAGGCACGCTCGGTGATTTTTTTCGTTTTGAGGTCGTGTACTAATTTTTTTACTTGGGCGTACGGGCCAAAGTAATCGTCAAAGCGTTTGAGATCGTTGGAAGTTTCGCGCAAGCGGTCGGCCAAACTTTTGATTTTGTTGGTTAAGCGTTTGATTTTGTTTTGGTTGAGGTTGAGTTTGTTAATACGCGCTACCACTTCTTTTTGTTTGGCTTCCAGCAGGTCAATACAATGATTGCGGCGTTTTTCGCTGATAGTGTTGGAGCGGATTTCCTTCATCAGTTTAGTAATTTCCTGCTCGCGCTTGCCGATAAACTGCGCGGCTTCTTTAAGTTTGCGGCGCATGTTGTTAAGTTCGCGCGTGGTGCGTTTGCCGCGGGGCATAAGTTCTTTGGTGGTCATTTCTTCCTGGTCCACCAATTCTTCCCAGTTGCAAATTTCGCGCATGGTGATGGGGGATTCCAGCACCAGTTTGCGCAGTTCTTTTTCGCGTTCGCGGATGTTGCGCGCCAGGGTAACTTCTTCGTCGCGGCTGAGCAGCGGCACGCGTCCCATTTCAGACAGATACATCCGGATGGAGTTGGACACATCCAACCCGGCCGCCGTGGTCAGCGTGTTCCAATCTTCGCTGATGTTTTCTTTTTCGGCTTCTTTGAATTTCTTTTGGTCCACTACCTGAATGCCCAAGTCGTCCAGCGTACCCATCACGCCTTCCACGTCTTCGGCACTCATGTCGGCCTCGGCAAAGGAACGGTTCAGTTCGTCAATGGACAAGAACCCGCTTTCTTTACCTTCTTCCACTAAATCTTTTAACGCTTTATTTCCAGATGCCATATACTTCTCAACCTCTATACTTTTTTAATTTTTGCTGCAACTGCATGTATGTTTGAAAGACGTCCGGCGGCACGTTGCCCGTGCCATAACTTTTCATTTGCTGGGTCAGTTTTTGTAACTGACGTTGCAGGCCGGTCTGTTCCAACTTGGCCGCGCAGGCGGCAATGTCGCGCGCGGGGTCAAAATCGTCGGGCGTAGGCAACAGGGCCAACTTGACGATTTCATTTCTTTGTGCGGGCAGTGCCTGGGCGGTCTGTTCGGTTAAGTTATCCGCCTGCGGGTACTGCATGTGTGTTTTTACAATCGCCTGGAAAATCTCCCACAACGCCGGGGATGAAAAATCCTGTGCGCTTAGTTGCGCACACAATACCGTGTGTTGCGGGCTTTTTAATATCCAGGCTAATAAATCTTCTTCGGCAGACGGGAGTGAGACAGTCGGGTCTGCGCGGACCACGCCGGGTTTGTGCGCCGGGGCAAAGCGCGTGCTTTGCGTGTTGGCGCGTAGCGTTTGTGCGAGGCGTTGCTGCACCAGCGGCTCGTCAATGTTCAGCGCCTCGGCCACGTATTTTACCCACTCGCGCCGCACAATACCGTCAGGTTGCTGGGCGATAATTTGCGTCAGTTCGGTGACGATATTAGTCTTGGCCTGCGCGCTGAGCGGGGCTGTGTGCCGGGCCAGTTGGCGCGCGGTGGCAAAGGCTATTAACTCTTGCGCGTGGTTCAAAATATTCTCAAAACTTTCTTTGCCGTACTTGGCAATATATTCGTCGGGGTCTAGTCCGTCAGGCAGACTGGCTACTTTAACAAATAGCCCCGCCTGGGTCAAAATAAGGGCCCCGCGCAGCGCGGCTTTAAGGCCGGCTTCGTCCGGGTCAAACAGGACCACTACATTTTGCGTGTAGCGTTTTAACAGTTTGGCGTGTTCTTCGGTCAGGCTGGTACCCAGCGGAGCCACCGTGTACGCCACGCCGGCTTGGTGACAGCCGATTACGTCCATGTAGCCTTCCAAGAGGACCGCACGGTCCACCTTGCGGATGACCGGCCCGGCAAAGTTGAGGCCGTAGAGCACGTGCGACTTGGTAAATAAAATCGTTTCCGGCGAGTTGAGATACTTCGGCTCGCCCTCGCCCAAAATGCGTCCGCCAAAACCTACGGTTTCGCCGCGTGGGTTCCAAATGGGGAACATGAGGCGGTTTCTAAAATATTCGCGCAGGCCGCGTTCGGTTTGTACACACAGGCCGGCGTCTTTGAGGTTTTCTTCAGTGTATCCGGCTTGTTTAGCCGCCTGCACCAAGGCCCCGGGGCCCAGCGAAAGGCCCAACTCAAACTGCTCGCAGGTTTCTTTGGTCAGGTTGCGGCTTTTTACGTACGTGCGCGCGTGATCGCCCGCGCGCGAAAGTAAATTCTTGTGATAGTACGCACGGGCCCAGTCCAGCACTTTGCGGGTGGTGGCGCGGCGTTGTTCTTCGGCACTGAGCAGTTTGGCAGGCTCCAGTTCCACGCCGGCCATCGCGGCCAGTTTTTCCAGTGCTTCGCGGAAAGTCAAGTTCTCCATCTTCATCACAAAGTTGAAAATGTTTCCGCCCTCTTGGCAGCCGAAACAATAGTAAAGCCCCTTCTCGCTACTGCACGTAAACGAGGGGGTCTTTTCGTGATGAAACGGACAACAAGCCTTGTAGAGTTTTCCCGCCCGTTTCAAACCGGGTACATATTGGCGGACTAACTCTACAATATCTATTTTGTCCTTGATTTGTTCAATGGCGTCTGTCTGCACAAAACATCCTATAAACAAAAGGCAAATAAGGCAATAGCCCTATGTTGCAAGGACTATTGCCTGGGTTGCGGAAAACTTAAAAGCGGCGGCGTTTGGTACGGCGTGCGCGGCGCTGAGCTTCCTCGGATTTGAGTTTGCGTTTTACGCTAGGCGGAGTGTAGGTTTCGCGGCGTTTGATTTCGCGCAAAATACCGTTCTTTTCGCATTCGCGTTTGAAACGTTTAATCGCTTCTTCCAAGTGTTCGGCGTCTCTTACTTTTACAAAAACCATGTACTTTCTCACCACCTTCTACGGTCAATAGGTAAAAATTACTACCCGTATATTATAGATTATTTGAACGCGTAACGCAAGCAGCTATCCCGCGGGCCAGAGAAATCTCCGCCCGGCCATCAGGTGAAAGTGTAAGTGGTCCACGCTCTGCCCCGCGCCTTTGCCATTGTTGGTAACCAGGCGAAAATCTTTGAGGTCAAACTGGTTTGCCAGTTTCTTGGCTACCAGCAAAATATGCCCCAACAGGGCGGCATCTTTTTCGTCCGCTTCGGACAAACGCGCAATATGCTTGCGCGGGATGATGAGTAAATGCGTGGGCGCTTGGGGGTTTAGGTCCTTAAACGCGACCACGTGTTCATCTTCATAGATAAGTTGGCTTTTCACTGAGCCGTCGGCAATGCCACAAAATATACAGTTCATACGTTTATTATACAAAACTAGGGCGGGATTGTAATTGCTTCCCAATTTGCGTCGCAACTTTGTTACGCGCTTGCTCAAATACCTCCGCCCTAAAGGGCGGTCTATGCAAGTATTCTTCGCAAGTGCAAGCCGCGTTGCGCCACAAATTTCGTTGCAATTACCACGCTATAGAGCAGGGGGTGATATTCTATTTTGTAGTACGGGCACCTGGGCCCAAAATAGGTCTTTTTTATACTTGACAATGCTAACATATCTTGCTAACATAGGAGTACAGTACCCGGGGCGGTTCTTGCGCCGGGTTTTCACAACAATTTGCCACTGTAACACCCCAAGAGTCCGAGCCCCTACCTCTCTGACTATAATGCTGACAAAAGGAGTAAAACCAACGGGTGTTAGAACTGGTGTCTAGTCAGGCTATAGAGGTCAAAGCAACGTGCTACCCTCACGACTTTGCCACAGGCATACCCCGCAAGGGGGACCCTC
>ONQH01000081.1 GCA_900319885.1 Candidatus Avelusimicrobium ruminicola | reverse complement strand
GGCAAAGAACGCCGCATTTCCCAGCCAAATCGCTACGCGTGCTAACGTAAAGACAATCATCATTACCAAAGGTAACAAAATTGAAATTTGCAAACGGACGTCACGCGTAGAGATAGAGGGCATCAGTCGGTTTTCTCCATATCTAAAATTTCTTGCGTTTGTACCGACGCCAGTTTGGACAAGGCCGTTTTTGCCTCAGTGGGCACTGTTGGATCGGCTAACAGCGCCGCAATGGTACTTTGCGTAGGGACCAGCGTTTTAGCCAATAAATTATATTTGCGCAGTAAGGCCAACACGGCCTCTGCATCCTGAAATTTGGTAACGGTTTTAGTGTGTATTTCAGCCTTGTATTGTGTGCCATAGTGGCGCGTAAATTGCTGTGCTTTCATCAAGGCTATAATTTCATCCTTGAGTTGCGCCAGTTCTTCGTTAAGACTTCCGTAACGATCAATTTTTTCACTTAAAATTTCTTGTGTGGTTTTAGAAAGATCTTGCGGTTTTTCAACCGGGGAAGTGGTTTTGGGGGTAGCAAGCGGAGCCGGCCCTTTTAATAACGCAAGAGCCGCGGCCCCGGAAGGCCCCGCATATTCTTTGCCGGTAAATACCGGGCAGATATTGCGGTAATCACACCACCGGCATTGGTTTTCTCCCGGAGTAGGTTCAAATTGCCCCGCCCGGATATGGTCCGCTACCGCCAATACTTTCTGCCAAAATTCAAAAATTTCTCTGTCAGGAGCGCGCTCAAACGTCATTTCCGTAAGAGACGGTAAATGATAAAAAGCCAACTGTCCTACTTTTACTTCTTTAACTGAGGGGTCTTTCTGTTGTACCAGTGCTTTGATGAGCGGGGAAGTTTCTACTACTTTTTGATACATATACAGTTGGTCCGGCTCGCGTTGGACCGTCTTCCCCGTTTTGTAATCTAAAATTTTTACTTGCCCGTTACCCAAGTAATCCATACGGTCTAAAATGCTAATCAAACTTAACCCGTCAATTTCCAGCGTACTGCGCATTTCCACAGACAACGGGTGGGTAAACGTAGATGCGTTCTTGGCATAATAGGCTTCAATTTGGCGCCGTCCCTCGGCATAGCCGGCTAATTCTTTATCCACCGAAGCATAACCTTTTTGTTCCCAGGTGGTTTTATTCCATTCATTATCAAAATAAGCAAGTGCTTCCGCCAACGTCGGGAAAAACTGACGTGCAGGGTCATACACAAACTCCATAACACTATGCAAAATGGAACCGAACGCAAAATAATACTTAGGCAGTTCCGGTATCATATGCACATAGCGGAATTTGTATTTTTGCGGGCATTCCTTATACATGCCCATTTTGGAATAAGAAAAAGATAAGTTTTTAGCCATATACACGCTCTAACAAATATATTGTAGCATTTTGCAAACTATCTTCCCAATTTATCAGATTTTGTAACTTTTATTAAATTTTAGTAAAATAAATATGTTGCCCCCATAGCTCAATGGATAGAGCACCTGCCTTCTAAGCAGGGGATTACAGTTCGATTCTGTATGGGGGTAACTTTTTGCTTTCCTTACTTTCTCTTACTTCGAATTTTGTATAATTTAATAAATATTTTATTTAGGAGGGGTATCATGCCCAAATGTGCTTGTTCTGAATTGCAACAAGAACGCGGTAAATTTCAACCCGTTCTTCCTAGTATTCTTAAAAAAGGTCCGGCTTTTGTAAAACCCAAATTAGGTAAAGCCACCAAATCAGTAGCCGATCAGGCTACGGTGAAAAAAATTTTTCCCAATACCTACGGATTGCCGGCGGTATCTTTTGTAAAAGGCAATAACGCCGCTGTATGCAAAAAAGCAGTACGGGTGGGCGTAGTTCTTTCCGGCGGACAGGCCCCGGGCGGGCACAACGTAATTGGCGGCCTTTTGGACGGTCTTAAAAAAGCCAACGCCAAAAACAAATTATTCGGTTTTTTAGGCGGGCCCAGCGGGATTGTAGACAACAAATTTGTGGAAATTACTCCGGCTTTGATGAAAGATTACCGCAACACCGGGGGATTTGATTTAATTCAATCAGGACGCACCAAAATTGAAACGCCTGAACAATTGGCGGCCGCTAAAAATAATTTGCTCAAAAACAAAATGGACGCCTTAGTTGTAGTGGGGGGGGATGACTCCAACACCAACGCTTGTGTCATTGCCGAATACTTAAAACAACAAGGGGTGGATATTTCTGTAATCGGCGTACCTAAGACGATTGACGGCGACTTAAAAAATGAACATATTGAAACCTCGTTCGGTTTTGATACAGCCACCAAAATCTATGCAGAATTAGTCGGCAATATTGAACGCGATATGAACTCTGCCCGCAAATATTGGCACTTTGTACGTTTAATGGGCCGCAGTGCCAGCCACATTACCTTAGAAGTGGCCTTCAAAACGCACCCGAACGCCGTCTTAATCGGTGAAGAAGTGCTGGCTAAAAAGATGACCTTGGGCCAAGTAGTCAACCAATTGGTAGACTTGATTGTAAAACGCGCCAAAGCCGGTAAGAATTACGGGATTGTGCTCGTACCGGAAGGGCTCATTGAATTTATCCCGGAGATGAAGGAACTTATCAGTGCCCTTAACGACGCCTTAGCCGATCATGAAGCGGCCTTGGCCAAACTTTCCTCCTTGGCCGAAAAGAAAGAATTTATCTTAGAAAAATTGCCTAAAAAATTGGCCGACCTTATGAAATCGCTCCCGGCGGGGATTGCCAGCCAACTTATGTTGGACCGCGATCCGCACGGCAATGTACAGGTTTCTTTAATTGAAACGGAAAAATTGCTGGTGGAAATGATTAAGACCCGCCTAGCCGAACTAAAAAAAGCCGGAAAATATACAGGTAAATTTTCCGCCATTACCCATTTCTTTGGGTATGAAGGCCGTTGCGGAGTGCCCTCTACCTTTGATGCCAACTACACCTATGCGCTGGGTTACAATGCGGCGGTACTGGCACTCAATAAATGCACAGGATATTTATCTTCCGTTAAGAACCTAACCAAAAAATCCCAAGATTGGGTTTGCGGGGGGGTTCCACTCACGATGATGATGAATATTGAACGCCGCAAAGGAAAAGAAAAACCGGTTATCAAAAAAGCCTTAGTAGAACTTAAAGGCAAACCGTTTATGCACTTAGCCAAAGTACGTGCGGCTTGGGCCACCGAAGATCTGTTTGTCTTCCCGGGCCCGATCCAATTCTTTGGTCCGGCTGTAGTAACGGATATTACCACGGTAACTTTACAGTTGGAAGCCGGTAAAAAAATAAAATAACTGGTTGTATCAAAATCTACAAAACCCGTCTATTACTTAGACGGGTTTTTTAGTCCTACCATTTTGGTAGGCCTTTTGACCCTGGAAACAAATACAGTTATCCCGTATAATACTGGTATGGACCAGTTTATACAACGCCAAGGTTTCTGCTTGCAACATCCGCTACGCGTGTTAATAATTCTGTTACTGCTAGCAGTGGGCGCAAGCGAACTGCAGGCGCAACGCATCCCGGCTTGGACACGCCACCTCACTCCTCACTCGTGGAAGAATCTTACACGCGGGGTAACATTTCGTCCTACAATACGCGCTCCTTTTACCCGCTCTATACGCCCGATTAGTTCCAACAATCTTGTTAAAACAACCGATAGAAAATTTATTTATCACCATATAAATTACTCGTCAGTTTTTTCCAAAGCCGAAAAAGAAATGTTGTTAACGCCTATCTATCCGCAAGCCACCTTGGGGCGTATTGCTTATTTGCATGACAAACATGCGGCTTTTTTCAGCACAATCGTTACTCAAGATGCCTCCGTCCTAAGTGAAACTGCTTTTTCCAGACATCAAGACATTTTAGGTTCTCTGTTCACGGGATTGGAAAAATACTATCTTCAAAACATCCGGGAAAAATTAGCCTCTGATGTATTTTCTATAGAGGAAATTGCGCGTTTGCAAGCCCAAGCGCAACTGCCGGCTTATCTGTTAACACCCCGGGAATTAACCTTTTTTTCACAACTACCCTCTTTAGATGCCCAAAAAGCATGGGTATCGCGCATGATGGTATCTCTTGATCAACAGGTACAAAGCCTGTTAGCCAAAGACACCTTTACCCTTAAACCGGCTGAGTTTGAAAGTTACTACCTACAAAATAGACGTTTAGGGTATTTTAATTCTTTAGCCGGAGTATTGGAGCGCGCCACAACCAAACGTCCATCCGCTATTATCCGCTATAAACGTCCCTTACCTATTCCCGGAGAAACCGCGCTACTCACGGATGCCCAACGGGCCGGTTATTTGCAATTTATGGCAGATACCACGCCGAATCCTACCCTGGCAAAATATATTGAACAGTTTAACCAGGATTATGGCCCCTACGCGGTTGCGGAAGCCCTAGGCGTTCCCTATGAAGTGTCGTTGTCTGCCTATATGTATACGCCCGAATTACTGGGGGCGGAAGAAGGAGCCCGACTTAGGCAACTGGGACCTCGCAGTTGTTTAGCAGAACTGACACCTAAAATTTTAGAATTGGACACGCAATTAAAATCTTTACGCCAAGCTCCCGCCAACACCCCCGAATTTTATACTGCCTACTACCGGGTATACGCCACCCAACAAATCTACAAAGCACTTACTGCCCGCGCAAATGCTATAATTGAACTTGAGAATTATCGTCGATGAACAATTTGCGCTTGTACCAAAAATCTACGGGATCTTTTTACACGCCCGAACCTTTGGCACGCTTGTTAGCCCAAGAAGTGCTGGCTTGTTTGCCGGGTAATACAGACTGGAAACAATTACGCATTTTGGACCCGGCCGCCGGAGAGGGGGGATTACTGCTCCCGTTTGCCCGGGAACTTGCCCGCCGCCGCCAACTTCAAGAACCTACCACCTCGGGGCAAGATCTTTTGCAAGACATCCTAACACATCAACTTTTTGCCGCCGATATTTGCGCCCAGGCCCTTGAAAAAATCCCACTCCCGGCAACGCATTGTTATATAGGCAATGCCTTGGATGCAACAGGGGAAAAATCGGTATTAGACGAGGCCTTTGGTACGTCGTTTGATATTATTTTAGCCAATCCGCCCTATATCGGGCAAAAAGGACATGCCCCGTTATTTCGGTCCTTACAAAACCACCCCCTTTGGATACATTTATTAAAACCCCAAGGCCTAGCCGGTTTTATTACGCCCCCTTATTTTACAACGGCCGCAGGGGCCAAACGATTGCGCCAAACGCTGCGTGAAAACACTTCCTTTTTACGGTTGATTGATTTTGAAAATCAGCATTTATTCCAGCAAGCAGATCCCCATACGCTACTCAGTGTCTTTCAAAAAGGGGAATCCGGCGCCAAATGCCTTGTGGGGCGTGAGGATACGGTCTCTATTTCGCAAGAAAATTTATTTTACGGGCCCGATCAATTTCTACAAACACGCGCTTCAAGCAATCACCAATGCCTACTGACTAACATGGCAAAGGCTCCCGTAAATTTAGGACAAATTGCCCATATCTCTAACGGACTTATGACCGGGTGTGACAAAGCATTTATCCTGACAACGGCAGAAAAAAATGCGCTAGCGCTTTCTTCAAAAGAAAGAACTAAATTACGTCCATTTTTCAAAAATTCCGACATTTCAGCCTATGTGCCTACTACGCAAGCACGTCTATGGCTGATTGATTTTTTCTATCCCAATGACCGGGAACTAGATATCAAAACCTATCCGCATTTGTTGGCGCATTTAGCACAATTTAAGGAAAAATTATTAGCACGTAAACAAAACAATAATGGCATTGATAAGCAACTGGCCCAAGGGAAATTTTGGTTCGGCTCTGTCCGCCGGAAAATGAATTTTGAGGGGGAAAAACTGGTACTTGCACACCGAGCCAAAACGGTATCGGCCGCCTATTCCAACGCCCCCTGGTATGCCAGCAGCGATGTTTATTTTATTACCGACCCTCAGCCGCCCTATACGTTGTGGAGTATTTTAGGACTTCTTAATTCGGCCCCTTATTTAACGTGGCTACGGACGAACGGAAAACGCAAGGGGGAACTACTGGAATTATACAGTGCGCCACTGAAACAGCTGCCCGTTCCCCGACTGACTACCGACCAACAAACGCATTTAGACACGCTAACCAAAACCATTTACCGGGCTATCCAAAGCAACAAACAGGCAGAGGCAAACTTGCTTCAACAACAACTGGACGCTTTCGTAGAATCTCTTTTTTGAATACGCCCATACCGGCAAACACGATCAAAATGATAAAATATAAGTAAGAAGAAATTTTGTCAGTGAGTATTTTTATTGTATGACGTTGCATGCCCCAAGACTTTCCCGCAAATGGATGATTTTTACCGTTACCGCTAACGGGACCTTTATGTCCACATTATCGGCAGGGATTGTAAATATTGCCTTGCCTACTATGGCAAGCGAGTTTAACGTCTCTTTGGAAAATATCCAGTTAGTAGTTAGTTTTTACTTATTGGTGCTTACTTGTTTATTGCCGGTATTTGGCAAACTCAGCGACATGTACAGCCGCAAATGGATGTATTTGGGGGGATTTATTACCTTTGGGGTTGGGGCATTATTTGGGGCACTTTCCAATTCTTTGCCGATGATGTTACTGGCACGCGGTGTACAAGGTATTGGCTCTTCGGCCATGATGGCTACTTCGCAAGCGCTTATCGCGCAAATTTTCCACGGCCCTTCCCGCGGAAAAGCCTTCGGTGCTATCGGCGCGGTCGTGGCCGGAGGATCCCTAGCGGGGCCGGCTATCGGCGGGGCGTTAATTCAGGCTTGGGGATGGAAATCAGTGTTTTGGATTTGTATTCCAATTGCTATTTTGGGAGTATGGCGCGGCATTTATTTAATTCCCCGTTTTAATGCCCACAAACGCGTCAAAATGGATTGGCCCGGAGCCGCCCTCTATACCGCTACCAGTTTTATTTTTCTATATGCTCTTAACACCGCGGCTGACCGCGGTTGGACCAGCCATTTTATCTTGTTGTCCTTTGCGATTTCTATGGCCTTATTCTTATTTTTTTGGCAACGAGAATTTTCTGCCAAACATCCCTTTTTGGAACTCTCTATTTTTAAGAATAAAACGATTTCATACGGATGTCTAGTAGCCATGTTAGGCTACACAGCGCTTTTTTCTAACTCGGTATTATTACCCTTTTATTTAACCGATATTATGCACTTAGATCCCATCAAAATCGGTCTTTTGATTATGCCCTTTCCTGTTACGTTAGCCATCGCTTCCGCGGTTTCCGGCACGCTTAATGCCAAATGGCCCGCCAGCATCCTAACGACAGCGGGGTTTGTACTTTTAATCATTTCTACGTTAATGTTTGCGTTTATTGGGGCGGCTCCCAGCATATCCTACATCATACTGGCGCAACTGATTATGGGTGCGGGGAGCGGAACTTTCCAGGTACCCAATAATAACACGGTTGTCAGCGCGGCCCCTAAAGGCAAGTTAGGGGTCGTAGCCAGTGTCAATGCCCTGTGCCGTAATGTGGGGATGATTTTTGGAATTGCGTTTTCCGTAGCCATTTTTTCACTGGTACAAAGTTGGGCCACCTCACACGGGCAAGATACCCAGACAGCCTTTTTGCAAGGCTATCAAGCCGCGTTACTTATGGGAACAATTTGTTCGGTAGTGGGGGGAATTTTATCGGCTAAACGATAAATTAAAAACATAAAAAACCCTAGGCTCAAAGCCTAGGGTTTTTGGTTTAGTTGGAAATTAGTAGTTTTCCGGGTGAATCATAAAGTAGGCTTGCGGGTGGGCGCAAACGGGGCAAATTTCAGGTGCTTTTTCACCAATGCAAACATGGCCACAGTTGGCGCATTCCCACATCACAATACCGGCTTTTTTGAACACTTCTTTTGCTTCTACATTGTGCAAGAGTTTGCGGTAGCGTTCTTCGTGCATTTTTTCAATCTTACCCACTGCTTCAAACAAGAAGGCCAATTTATCAAAACCTTCTTCTTTCGCGGTTTTGGCAAAACCGGCATACATATCGGTCCATTCATAGTTTTCACCATTGGCAGCATCTAACAAGTTGGCAGACGTGTTGGGGATTTCGCCGTTATGCAAATATTTGAACCATAATTTGGCGTGTTCTTTTTCGTTGTTAGCCGTTTCTTCGAAGATTTTAGCAATTTGTACAAACCCTTCTTTTTTGGCTTTAGAAGCGTAGTACGTATATTTATTGCGTGCTTGGGATTCCCCGGCAAACGCAGTCCATAAGTTTTGTTCAGTTTTTGAGCCTTTAAGTTCCATATTCGTCTCCTATAAAAACATTCCGTTATTAACGGTTACAATTTTTGCAAATTCCTTTAAATTGAACATTTACCTGTTTAATTTCACCCGCATTTTGCGCGGAAAGCGGCCACGAAATTTCTTCATGTTCTTGCGGAAAAATATCATACACTTCACCGCACCTGGTACATACAAAATGGCAATGCGGCCTCAAATCTCCGTCAAAACGTGCCTTAGAAGATAACCCCACTTGGTGTAACAGCCCCATTTCTTCCAAAGAGGAAAGCGTGCGATAAACTGTATCCAAAGACACATTAGGCAGGCTTTCGCGCACCTGTAAAAAAACAGTTTCCGCGCTGGGATGCGCACTGGACTGCGCTACAGCCCGGAAAATTTCTTGACGTTGGCGCGTAATGCGTAACCCCAATTCTTTACAGCGGGTTTCAAAATAATCTAAACGCATTTGTACATCTGCCGCAGGTGTTAATAAAGACATAAATAGTAATTTTTCCTATTTAGAATATAGTTAGTATAGCATATTTTTTAAAATTTCTTCTTAAATTTTTATATTCTTTATTTATATGCTAACTTATCATACGGTCATTATCGGGGCGGGAGCCAGCGGTTTATTCTGTGCCGGCTCTTTTAACGCGCCAAAAATTATTTTAGATCACAACAGAGTGCCTGGCGTAAAACTGGGGGTCAGCGGCGGGGGAAAATGCAACTTTACCAACCGGTTTGCTACCTCTGCTAATTACCTAAGTCAACGCAAGCATTTCTGCAAAAACGCTTTAGCCGCATTTAAGCCTACCGATTTTGTGTATTTACTGCAAGAACAGGCTATTTCATACGAAGAACGCAACCACGGGCAGTTATTTGCCCATAAGGCACAAGATATTGTGCAATTTCTCGTAAAACGGGCCCAACAGGCAAATACCGATTTTTCTCTGTGTACACAAGTTTTTGGCATTGAACAAGGGCCTACCGGATTTATGGTTAGAACTTCCGGCGGACTACTCCAAGCCCAACACGTTGTTTTAGCCACGGGGGGACTTTCCTACCCGGTGCTGGGGGCGGGGCCTTTTGGTATTCAAATGGCACGTCATTTTAATTTATCTGTGATAGAGCAAAGGCCGGCCCTTTGCGGCTTAACCTTTCCCAAAGAACTACGTCCCCTATGTAAAGCCTTAGCAGGTAATAGCACCCGGGCCACCGTTCAAATAAACAAACACACTTATACAGAACAACTCTTATTTACTCACGAGGGGATCAGCGGTCCGGCGGTATTGTCT
>ONQH01000092.1 GCA_900319885.1 Candidatus Avelusimicrobium ruminicola | reverse complement strand
CCGAAAAACAGAACACAGCAAATGTAATAAAGAAATGCGCAGTTGGGCCCGTTTGATTTGAGCGAATTTGCCTCTTTCAAAGCCTTCCTTTTCGGCAATTTGTAAATCTTCTATAAAAATCCCGCTTAAATTGGCCCCCATGCGACTGAGTGCAAATTCGCGCGTGAGCGTGTTTTCCATCGCCCTGTCCACCTGTTTATTAAACCACGCCGAGCGAGAAATAAGTGCCACTATCCCATCTAGCAGCACAATTCCAACAATCAGTCCTACAAAGGGGTAAACCATCCATCTAGACCATTTTTTCATGTTCCCTCCGGCTGTACTCACATCCGCAATAATTTTGCTGATATAAGGCAAACTCCTTAATCAGCGCCTGGCGAAGTTCACTCAGTCCGTGTCTACGCCAGGAATTAGCCCAGTAGGGAGTACCTTCTTCACGCCATACCTGATGCGCCTGCGTATGCACTTGGTTAATGTCCTTATAACGCGATACCCCTAATACAGACGTAAACATATCAAAATGATGCTGCCGCGCATAATGAGCCGCCTGTTTAAGACGCATATAAAAACATACACTGCACCGTTTTCCGCGCTCCGGCTCCTTTTCCAGGCCGCGCACTTGCTGCTGCCATAAGGTATGCTCATAGGGAAGTTCCACAAACCGGGCCCCCAAAGATTGGCACACGCGCGCTTGTTCATCCCGTCGTTTTTCGTACTCCGCCTGCGGAAAAATATTAGGGTTATAAAAAAGGACCGTCACTTCCACTCCTTTTTGTACTAAATGTTTAATGGCTCCGCACGAACAAGGCGCACAGCAAGATAGCACTAATAGTTTCATATATATAGTTTACTAAATCTGTTTTTCCCCGGACTTGCAAAAAATTGATTACTTTGCTAAACTAAATAGCACAGTGTTAAGGCCCCAAGGCCAACACTTCATTTTTTTATGTACGAGGTTGTGTTATGGTAGCCAAAAAACCCAATAAAGACATGCTCACTGCCGCAGAAATTAAAGAGATCAAAAAACATCTGTTGGAATTAAAAGAAGATGCCACCAAACGCTTGCAGAATACCAAACAAATGGATATGCCTGAAGTGGAAGTGGGCGACCCGATTGATGATGCCAGCAAAAGTTTAGATAAAGAAATTTTGTTTGAACTTTCCAGCAATGCCCATAACACCATTGAGCAAATTGAAGCCGCTCTGCGTAAAATTGATAAAGGGATTTATGGTACTTGCGAATATTGCCGCAAGCCGATTGGCAAAAAACGCATGAAGGCCCTGCCGTTTGCACGCTACTGCATCAACTGCCAACATACCAACGAACACCATAGCCACTAATAATACATAGTAAAACACCCCCTCGCAAGAGGGGGTGTTTTAATTGGCTTAGCAGTTAAATCTTATTGGTAAAATAAACCGGCGTTTTATTTTTATCCTTTGCCGTTGCGGATATTTTATAATGATTATCCTTCACGCCGATCCGTATACTACCACGCCCCGTAGAGATGACCTTTTTCAAATCACGCTGAAATTGGACCGGGTCCCCGGAAAGTAACGAAAGGCGCAGCAGATCGTTAGTATAGTAACCATACCGGATGCGGTGTCCTTCTTCCAGCAGGGCAATTTTTTCCAAAAAGTTGCGGGCATCGCGCACTTTAACCTGTTCTTGCCATTCCCGTCCGCCGGCAGATTGATATAACCCAAATACAAAAAGAGCTAAAAGAAGTGCCCCTATCCCGCGCACCATCCACACTTCCCACCAGGCACGTTCGCGCAGTTGCACCACCACACTGCCGCCTAAAAAATCATGCAGGGCACGTTTGCGGTCATCTACAAAAGCAAAGATAAACCCACAGAAAAACAAGGCCGCACTAATATAATACCCCACTGCACGTAAAAATGCCCGCGGCAGAGAAATAGGGCCGGTTTTGTCTTTATTAACAATTCCAATCCCTACTAAATTTTTCCCCAGCGTTACCCGTCCGTTTGATGAAAAAATGGTTTCATACAACACAAATACCGCATTCATGGCTACAATCATAGCCACAATCTGCCACATCTCTAAATATTGTCCCACCATTTTGCAAACAATCCACGTTATCAGTTGTAACGGAAAGAAAATAATTCCATAATCAATCAGCAAGGCCACAAAACGCTCCAATACAGAAGCATATTGCAACGTTTCTTCTTCTTGGTTGGCTAAATCAGCAACTACAGGGGTGGGGGCCTCTTCCATAATATTGATACGATGTTCTTGTGTCATAAACGCTCCGTTAACTTATTATAACAAGTTTTAACCACTAATAACCGCGGTCCATTTCTTCCAATGCGGCAATGCGCTGTTTAATAGGCGGATGCGTCGCCATCAGGCCTGTCATCCACGAAAACAAATTCTGTTTAGCCAAGGGGTTTTCAATACACATAGCCGCCATACTGGCCCGCTTATCCAGGGCCTCCACACGGCTATCTCCCGAAATTTTACGCAGGGCATTGGCCAAGGCTTTGGGATTGCGTGTCATCAATGCGCCCGTAGCATCCGCCAAGTATTCCCGCTGCCGGGAAATGGCCAAGCGAATCAGCGGTGCAAACACCAACCCATACAAGGAGCAAACGGCCCCCAATACTAAAAAAAGTCCCGCCGCATTATTTTTACTGTTTCGGTTATAGCGGGACGAAACCCCCACGCGAAAGCACATCTCCCCCAAAAAAGTGAAGAACGAAATCCCCGCTACGGTAATAAGCATAAGGCGGATGTCCCGGTTTTCCACGTGTGAGAGTTCGTGAGAAATGACCCCCTCCAATTCGGCACGGTCCAGTTTTTTGACAATTCCCTTCGTCAGTGCCACGGAAGCGTGTTGCGGATCGCGCCCGGTGGCAAAGGCATTGAGGGACTCATCATCCATAATGTAAATGCGTGGCAAAGGCAGGCCGCGGCTCATGCACAGGTTTTCCACCAGGCGGTAAATTTCCGGCTGGTCTTTTTGCGTAACCGGGATAGCATCCGCACTATTTAGCAGGAGTTTGTCTCCGGTAAAATACGAAATAGCCATCCAAATCATGGCCACTACCCAGCAAATTACAGGCACCGCATACAACCACGAATCCATATTCGGGTCGCCGGTCAAATGCCACCCCAATAGAGAAGATAAAATATAAATTACCCCCCACGTCAATAACGCAAACGCCACCGGGAATAGTAAAACAAGCAGCCACGTGCGCCGTTTATTCTGTGCGATATATTCGTAGGTGGTAGCCATACTTAAAACTCTACTTTTACCGGGTTACGGGCCGCTTGTTCTTCGGTGGCCAATTCAAATAAAGGTTGTTCGGTAAAATTGAAATGCCCCGCTATTAAATTAGCCGGGAATTGCTGAATTTTAGTGTTAAAAGCCAGCACATTACCGTTATAAAAGCGGCGCGCAGCCTGAATTTTGTCTTCCGTATCACGCAGTTCGCGTTGCAATTCCAGGAAATTGGTATTAGCCTTCAAATCCGGATAACTTTCGCTTAAGGCAAATAACGATTTTAAGGCTCCGCTCAGTTCCCCTTCCGTTTTGGCAATTTCCTGCATATTTTGCGGTTTGCCGAAGGCCGCGTTCCGGGCGGCGATAATTTTTTCAAGGGTTTCGCTTTCGTACTTAGCATACCCCTTCACGGTAGAAAGCACATTGGGGATTAAATCAAAACGACGTTTTAATTGCACCTCAATGTCACTCCACGCTTCTTTCACGCTATTGCGCATACGTACTAACGTGTTATATAAACTCATTACATATAAGCCAATCACTGCTACTACAATCAATAATACGACCCATATACTCATTTGGTTTCCTCCATGTTTTTCTTTTGATTGTGATAATACGAATAGCGCGACGCTTCGTACAGTCCGTGCGCCATTTTCTTCATATGTTCAAAACGTTGCGGCTCTTGGGCAGATAAATCTTGCGTAAAATTTTCAGCCGCATATTTATAAAGTCCTTCCTGTTCCCCGCGGCTGTGGTAGTAATAGTCCCCTTGCACAAATCCGATTACATGCGGGGCATGTGCCCAACCATAGATTAGCGCGCCCGGTTCCGCGTCTGCCTGGGCAGTTAACACGTCCCGTCCTAAGGCACGGGTTTTGTAGCCGCGGCCCAATAGCCCCATGGCAATGGGCAAAATATCAATTTGGCTGGCGGTTTTGTTAATAACGCGCGGTTCTTTGATAGGGCCGCCGGCAATAATAAGCGGAATTTGGTGGTTAATGAGGTTGAGTTCCACGGTGCCGCGCGGCATATTTTCCGACTGCGGAGCCGACAAACCGTGGTCACCAAAGATAAAGAAAATAGTGTTTTTGTAATAGGGAGATTTTTCGGCCAGTTTGAAAAATTCCCGCAACGCATGGTCCGAAAACCGCAACGAATTATACTCCGCCACGCTGACGAAACTGCGCCGGTGCGCCATTTCTTCTCCAATATCCTCCAATTCAAATCCGGCGTTATCTTCCGGGATGGTATACGGGCGGTGATAGCCGGCGGTTTGGATAAAGGCAAAGAACGGTTTGCCGGTGGTTTGTTGTTCTTCGGTCAGTACGCGGTTGGCCTCGCGAAATAAATCTAAATCCGAAATCCCCCACACGTCGTTGCGGTGTTCGTTTTGGAATTTGCCTTCTTCGTACATATGGATATGAGCAATGTTGTGTTCTAACACGCCGCGGATATTGCCCCAGTTGGCACTACCGCCGATAAAATAGTATTTTTCGTAATCGTTAAGAGCATTGATAATGACGTGCTGGTCCACAATCAAGGGGTTACGCGAACTGGTCTTAAACGAAGACACATCCGGGATGTTGGTTACCGTAGCAAATACCGCACGGGCCGTTGCTGAGGTGGGCGAGAAAAAGTTGGTAAATAAAATAGACTTATCGGCAAATTCTTTTACAAACGGCGTGGGGTTCAAATCCGG
>ONQH01000091.1 GCA_900319885.1 Candidatus Avelusimicrobium ruminicola | reverse complement strand
AATGTGGAAATTAAAGGAATAGAAGTGGTTGGTTTTTCATGTCGCAAACCGCAAGTGCCGTTATTGCTTAAGGCGATTGAAACCCATTTACCTAAAAGTTCGTATGCGCCGGATGTTATTTTGGATGATTATATTCAGGCGGGGGATGAAGTTATTTTGGTGATGCCGATTGACGCGTCTGCCCCGCAAGGCCGGCTGATTTTGCCGCAAGTCCAAACGATCCGCAATTTATTGGACATCGGCGCCACAGCCATTTGCGTAAAGGAAACCGAACTGCGCGCCTGTTTGGAAAAACACACCCCTAAACTAGTAGTGACCGATTCGCAAGTATTTAAGTATGTCAGTTCGGTGGTTCCTTCTCATATTGCCTTGACTAGTTTTAGCATTTTGTTTTCACGCCTCAAAGGCGATTTTGACGCCTTTTTGAAAGGGACTCCGGCGATTGGTAAACTGCAAGAGGGGGATAAAATTTTAATTTTGGAATCTTGCTCGCACAGTGTCAATAAATGTGATGACATCGGTCGTGTGAAAATTCCAAACTGGTTGCAACAGTTTACCCATAAAAAACTGCATTTTACCACTATTAGCAATTTGGACCCGTTGCCACAAGATTTGCCCAGCTATAAACTGGCCATCCAATGCGGGGGATGTATGGTAACCCGTACGCAAATTCTGCGCCGTTTGGAATTATTAAAAGAAGCCAAAGTTCCCGTTAGCAATTACGGTTTGACGATTGCGTGGTGTAACGGAATTTTTGACCGGGTGACGGGATTGTTTCGCAAGAAGGGAATTTAATCAATCGTTTAACCCAATAAAAAACCCTGTGTTTCTTCAACACAGGGAAGTCATTTCGCTTTTTTCATAAGTAAACGCCTTTGCAGGAAAACATACCAACTACTCAGTTTGACGACGGTTGCCGATTCCATCTCCCGGGGGACTCCCCGCACCCGCAGGTGCTAGGCACCGGGCTCGTGAAACGGTATTTCAACCGTCCGCCACGCCCAAGCGTTGTATGTCTAAACTTCTATCCATCGCCCTACTCGAGCCCACGTAGCAAGCACGACCAACACAACGGATAGTTCTTTTGTCACCTTTCGGCCAAAAGACATTGGGCCTGTTCCAGCGTACTATAAGTATAAGCGTAAACGGCAATTTGTCAAGACCCAGGGCCTTTTTATTGTACGTCCGTAATTTTGCGTACCACTAATCCGATCGGTTGTACCATTTGCGGGGCAAAGGCCTTGTATTTTTTATCGTTGTCGGAATAAAGCACAATTTTATTATTTTCTTTGCGGATGCGCTTAATCAAATAGCCTTCTTGTACTTTGACCAACATCACCTTGCCATCCAGAAAATCTTGCTCGGGTTTAATGAGGCACAAATCATCATATTCCACGCTGCCTTGCATGCTGTCTCCGCAGCAGCGCACCAAATATTTGGCGCCTTTGGCATAGCGGCGGGGCAACGTCCACCATTCTATTACGTCGGCTTCGTTAAATTCGGGGTAGCCGGCCGGTACGTTGGCTAAATAAGGCAGTGACACACTGTTGCTTTGGGGCATAAGCATTTCCGTTTCTCTGTCAGCGTTGTAAACCCCGTCGGCGGTTTCGTAAAAGGCCGAGGCGCGCGGCGTATTTTCCGGGTAAGAGGCAGACATAAACAAGCGTAATACTTTGTCCTCGGTCATATTAAATAACTTGGCCATCAGGGCGATATACCCTTTAGACGGGTTGCGTTTGCCGGTGGCCCATAGGGCTACGGTAGCAGTAGATACCCGGAGTTCGCGTGCTAACTTGGCTTGCGCTCCGCGTAAGGAACCATCGTTCCAAGCGGCGAGTGCTTTTTCAAATTTATTCATTATAAACCTCGTTAATGTAAAATAGGTCCTTTTTGGGCCCTTAAACTGCTTGACAAACACTAATAATACTTGCTATACTAACATTAGTAAGAGGGGCCGATCACTCCGCTTACTAAGTTGTATGTGTACGTACTTATACCTAAATACTACCTATAAATCAGGTCGTTTAACTGCTAAACGAAGCAACTGCTTAGTTGCCTAGTGCCCTGGTTTATGCGTTGTGTAAGCTGCCAGGCTTACCACAACTATATTATAGCATAAAATGCCTGAAAAGGGTTAGCAAAGTTTAGAAGGTTATGGTTCCGTCTCGCAGATTAAAAGAGCTCCGGCCTATCCGCAAACCAAGGCAGCCCTTCTCAAATAGGTCTCCCGGAAGATGTCCCCGGGAGACTGAATTAGTTACTCTGGGCTGTGGGTTTCTATGTGCAAAACTTAGGTGGCGTTTGCGCACCGGATATACACGGCCTTTTTTCCATTTAATCAGGTAGGAGTAGGGATGAATTGTTCGCAAAAAATTTCGTTAGAAAATGCTATTTTTGCGCGGGCCGACCAGTTACAAATGACGGTTCATGCGCGGGCCGGGCGGCTTGTGAGTCACGCAAGGGATGCGTATTTGCAAGCCTTGCTACGGGTGTATAATGCGTTTTTTTATCAAGAGAACCGGCAAAATTATGAAGCGCAGGAAAACGGACTGGAAGGTCTAAAAGATTTTCCGTTTCGTTTTTCACGAGCGCCTATTTTGTCGGATAAAGAGTATAAGTTTGAACTCATAGTAGGGGGAAAATGTGTATAAAAAAATAAAGTATCAGCCGGAATTTTGCCAAGAGTTGCTTTCTTTTTTTAACGGGGCGGCTTTTTTGGTGACGGAGGTGCAAAAGCGCGATGGTAGTATTCATTTAGTTGAGACGGCTTGTGAACTGCCCACGTTTGCGGCTTTCGCTAAAAAAATTGGTGTAACCTGTGCGCAACTGCGCGCTTGGGAAGCCAAACATCCGGCCTTCAAGTATGCCTGTGAGCAAGCGCGGGACCGTCAAAAAAATATTCTTATCCAAAATAGTTTGCGTGGAAATTACGCCGCTTCCTTTGCGGTGTTCACCGCTAAAAATTTACTTGGTTGGAAGGACGAAAAAGACGAAGCCACGGCGACAGGACCGGTGCGCGTGGAGTGGGGGGAAGAAGATGAAGGAAACTAAAAAAATTGTACGCATTTCATATACGCCGCGCCCGGTGCAGAAAAAAATTCACGCAGCCCTGGAAACGCACCGTTTTTGTGTGCTGGTAACGCATCGTCAGTTGGGTAAAACCGTGTGTGCGGTAAACCATCTCATTAAAATGGCTCTGGATAATCCGCGCCCCTATCCGCGTTATTTTTATGTGGCACCCTTTTTGAAACAAGCCAAGTTGATTGCGTGGGATTATTTGAAACGTTATACACGGAATATCCCCGCTGTAAAAATACTGGAAGGAGAATTGTGTGTGCAACTGCCTAACGGGGCGCGTATTTGGGTATGCGGGGCGGATAACCCTGATGCGTTGCGTGGTACGTATGCCGACGGTGTTGTGCTGGATGAATATGCGCAAATGAAACCGGACGTGTTTACGGAAATTATCCGTCCTATGTTGTTGTCTCGTCAAGGATGGAGTGTGTTTATGGGAACCCCCAAAGGACAAAACGCGTTTTTTGAACTGTTTAATCAGGCTCGCAAGTGGGCGGTCAAAGAGCCGGATATTTGGTGGGTGGGGGTATTCCGTGCCGATGCGTCCGGTGTGATTAGCCCTGAGGAGTTGACACGGTTGCGTGCGGACACGCCCGAACTTATTTTTCGGCAGGAATATTTGTGTGATTTTACGGCCAGTGCACAAGATATTCTTGTTCCTATTGATAGCGTGCTTGCGGCTTGCCAACGCGCCATTACGCCGGAAGAATTGCGCGGCGCGCCTAAAGTGATGGGGGTAGATCCGGCGCGTTTTGGTGCGGATCGTAGTGTCATTTTTTGCCGGCAGGGGTGTTGCGCGTATGCGCCGCTTGTATTTCAAAAGGTGGATAATATGACGTTGGCTTCGCGGGTGGCGTGTGAAATTGATCGCTTTCATCCGGAAGTAGTGTTTGTGGATGCGGGGTGCGGAGGCGGCGTTATTGACCGTTTGCGCCAGTTGGGATACCGCAATATTGTGGAAGTTCCGTTTGGCGGCAGTGCCATGCGTTCCGGACAGTATGCTAACAAACGCGCGGAAATGTGGCACGAAATGGCCCAGTGGATTAAAACGCGCGGAATTCTGCCGGATTTAGCGGACCTTAAAACGGATCTTTGCCAGGTGCGTTATGATTATGATGCGGCCGGGCGTTTGCGCCTGGAGAGTAAAGAAAAAATTAAAGAGCGTACGGGAAAGAGTCCGGACTTGGCTGACGCGCTGGCACTTACGTTTGCGGCTCCGGTCTGTGCGAACCAACCAACCGGCGGCCGAGCAGAGTTTACCGCGAGTGAATATGAAGTGCTATAAAAAATGGGTCTTTTTTGGGCCCTTTTGGGGCTTGACAATATTAACAAAACTTGCTAATATATAAGTATAGTAACACCTATTCATGTGCCACCTACCTTCAAAAGCACTTATCGGCACTGGTTACTAAAATAAAAAATCCCGTCAACATTAGACGGGGATTCTCTAAATAAGTTGTTTGTGTTTACAGGGTTGTAAACATCACTATGGCTAAAATGGATACTAACAACGCTGTCAACACATAGGATAAAATCCGTGCCGAACGTTTGCTCTGCTTGGGAAATAACGCCCGCGTAATCAAATAAAATCCCGGTACGGCTAATAAAATTACAAATAAAAAAATGAAGAATGGTCCCATCATATTTCCTCCTTGGTAAATATGATAGTAAATTTTCCATCCTTCTGCATAAAAATCAACTATGAAAAAACAAATACAAAAATACCTGGCGCGGTATCAGGCGCTCAAACAAGCACGCATCCCGTGGATGCGCACGTGGAAACAATTAGCTACGTATTTGTCACCTACACGCGGTTTCTTTGAAAGTGATGTTCCTAATGGCGGCAAGCCAATTGACCACAAAACTTTGTTGGA
>ONQH01000117.1 GCA_900319885.1 Candidatus Avelusimicrobium ruminicola | reverse complement strand
CGGGATTGTTTCTTCCAATAGCCCTTTTGGGGCTTTTTTTCCAGTCTCCCACATAGCGGGTATAATCGGCCAGGGCTAAATTGTATTTTCCGATAGAACGATATTCGCGCGCACGCGCCAGGTAGAAATTTTTATAAGACGGTTTTAAGTGAATCGCCTTCGTAAAATCGGCTAACGCCAGTTGCGGTTCTTTGAGGTGCGAATAGGCCAACCCGCGCGCATAATAACGAAAAGGATCTTTCGGACGCAACGCCACTACTTGGTTATAATCGGCAATTGCAAGGCGTGTATTACCCAGTGCCTGGTAGGCATCCGCCCGGTAATGGTAGGCTTGCACGTGCTTGGGTGATTTTTCAATCACTTGGTTTAACAACTCAATTTGGGTGTGCAAATCGGCTTCGCGCTTGGCGCGTTCAAAAAGTTGCCCGGCAGTCTGTGCAGACGCACTTGCCACCGCCACGCATAATATACCTATCCACAAATACCGCATATATTTATTTAACTATTATTTCAATAAAAATACAAAATAAATATTAAAAATAATCACTACCGCCCCCACTAAATAACACATCCCCAGTAAAAGCGTAGCAAAAAAATGTAAATTCAAAAAAATGGCCCCTACCAAGGTGGCACGCCCGGCAAATAATTTGCCCAGTTGAATCGTCCGCCCGGACCACTTCATAATTTTAGCGCAAAGTACCGCCCGCATGGCCGCGGCCAACATGCCCAGGCACAAAATTACCAATCCGCGCGGTAAGCCGGTTTGTTGCTGTTTGACAGAGGAAAATACCTCCCGCACACTGCCGCGGACCAAGTGAGTGGCTTCCGGCTTGGTAAGCCCCACATTCATATCCGCCAGTTGGCTTGCGGTACGTTGCTGTACCAGCAACAGGATATTATCTACAAAATCGCTCCACTCTCTACACGCCAGGCGCAAGGCAAACACGCAAGAAGTAAATAACGAATACCCAAACGCGATGAATCCGTATACAGATAATACGATAATAATTCCTATCCATCTAAGTGCAAAATGCCAATTTGTAAACAGCGTGGACCCCGTTACGTACGCTACCAGCATAAAGATACCGATTCCTGCCAACAAGTGCGGCAGGAACCAGCGTTTGAGCGCGGCGACAAAATGCGCCATAGAATCTTTCAACAGTGCAGTCACGGGGCTCGGTGTGTTAGGCAACACGAGGTCTGACGCGGCAGAAAGCGGAACCGAATTAGTGTCCATGGCAGCAACAGTTTCCACAGCAAGTGTGGGATTTCCCTTTTTGGCAGGAAGGCACATGGTCGGAAATTTTAACCATTTTGCCTAATTTTTTATCGTACACATACGTACCGGTATTTGTCTGATTCATTGTTTGTTCCTCATTTGCTCAAACCAACGCAAAATCCAATCCGGCTTATAGTCAATAATTTTTTTATTATGACGGGTATAACTTTGCGCCGGAGCAAAAATTTGTTTCTCACGCGGTAAAAGCGGATAGATATGATTGGTTACTACTTCTATATTGGGGTACCACAAATTATGCACTTTTTTATCAATCCAATGTTGCAGGCCCAAATTAGGCAACCCCAGTCCGGCTGAGGCCGCCCAAAATACGCTGTTTACCGCAATTACGTACAGCGCAAATTCCTGTTTCAGTGTGGCTAATAATTGCCAAGTTTGATTGATAGACAATTTTTTAATATCAATTTCCACATAATTCTTATTATCCACCGGGCCGCCCTTGGTAACGCTCATTACGAAATAGCCTTGGTCTATCAGGCCCTGGGCCAATGCTTGAATATGCGGATACACGTAATTAGAGCCGCGCGAATCCAACTGCAAAAATACAATGCCTTTCTTACCCGGAGCCCCTTGGCGCGCCTGGGCTAGATAGTCTTCTGCCGGAGCCGGAAACTGCGCCGGGAAATACATCTGCGGGGCGGGAATATCTACCGGGACGGGCAAGTCAAACGTGTCAAACAGGCTGGCTACCCGGTGGCGTATCTGCGTGCCGTACTCATAATAAACGGGAATCACCAAAAACCCTTCCGGGATGTCCTTAAAAGCGTCCGTATAATCGTAGTTTTTCCAAATCAGCGGGTGGCGGACTCCGTCAAAATAAAAGACTTTTTCAAAATAAGGATTTTCCGCCAGTAATTTGCCCACCAGCGGGGAATTGTTGCGGTCAAATTTACTACCTACGTAGCCATAAAAAGGGAGCGTAGGATATTTCTTTTTAAGGGCCGCTAATACAGGGGTAGTATACAGGTAGTCCCCAATGCCCATAAAAAACACAAAAGCAAACCCTTTTACATGCGGGTGGACCGCCAAGGCATTATCCAACCGATAATACACCTGTTCATGCATATACAAAGGGCGGGCAATATGATACCACTGTGCATTTAACGGAAGGGGTTCTTGGTTAGTAGGTTGCGGGCGGTGGTCAAACCCATACCATACGGGGGTGTTTTCCGGTTTGCCGCAAATTTTATGTTTCAGCCAGCGGGCACTTTCGTAAACTACACACAAAGGGCGGTGGGCACGCAAATAGGTTTGCATCTTGTTCATACGTACAGTATATCAAAAATTGCCCGTACTACAAAAGCACGGACAAGCCTTGTATAGCACAACAAAACCCTCCCCCAGCGTAGGCTGGGGGAGGGTCGTTCACCTAAAAACAGACCGGAAAGTACAGTACTACCCGTCCCGTACACGTCTCCGGCGTGGACACATGTAAACAAGCCTCAGCCTCAGAGATGTCGTACCCCATTATAATATCTATCGCACAGGTTATATCATTTGTATCTACACAACCGTCATCGTTGATATCATAATCTGCCAGTTCTCCTGTGTCTTGGCCCAACAACGCGTTAATGCCATACGTGACGTCAACGACATCCAAATGGCCATCCCCGTTGATATCCGCACAAAGCCCACTATTGGTAGACTCCCGTCCGGCTTCCAGTTCATAGGCCCGGTAGGATGGGGTAGAACCCTGCGGTAATAAACGGCCATTAAGGCCGTGCTGGCACAGCCAGTTGGCTTTTTCATCATTTACGTGGGCCTCGCAATGGGTGGCTCCGGGATTTTTTAAACTATGGTCCATATACGCAACTAGCCGGGCATTGACGTTGCTATTAACGGGCTTGCTAATCACCGTTGCACACCACCGGTTAGCGCGCACCCTAATAGCAGCATCCCTTACTTTTACGTCCAATTCCTGCGGATTACTGGTATAACGGCGGTTCATTAAGAAATAAGCATCTTCCCCGTCACGCAAGGCATTGGCTCCGGGCATTAACGCCACATAACGGCTTTTTAGCAAAGCCCGTTGGTATTGCGGCACGGCAATAGCGGCCAATATACCTATAATCAGTACAACTACTAACATCTCTAAGAGCGTAAAACCACGTTTATTCATATTTTTCTCCTTCTTTTATTGTATTAAATTTTCACGAACCCACCTATTTAATTATTGTACGCAAATGCCCAAAAGTCAAGACCTAATTTTTAGCGTAGGCTGATAAGTTGCATTTCCAGCACAATTTTCCCATCTTTATAAACAAGCGTATGCGGCACCTGGATTTGCCCGTCGGCAGACAACGGCATATAATCGGCATACGTCAAATCGGCACTGTTTAGCGTAGTGATGGTGCGTGCCGAAGCGGGGTATATTTTCCCCGCCGGGTAGGTAAATGATTCTTTGGCACGGGCCGCTTTGTATAGAAGGGTAGTGGCACCGTTTTTTTCGTGCCGAAGGCCCGCATACACCCCCGGCTTGGTTAGTAACAAATCCAGCAACTGGGTAATGCGCCCACGGATAAGGGGATTGTCCACTTCCTTAAATAAATAGCGGTATGCAATCCCTTCCGGGCTGACGATAGCATGCAATACCTTGTATAGTCCCCCCGTCAGTAACACAACTTCAAAATCTTCTTCTCCGATTTTTTTAACA
>ONQH01000088.1 GCA_900319885.1 Candidatus Avelusimicrobium ruminicola | reverse complement strand
AAGTCCAAACGTGCTTTTTCCGTGGGATAATCTTGCGTAACTACCATGGTTAGCGCAGTGGAACCCAAATTAGTTTGTGCGTTTAAGTTGGCCCCTTGGAATACAAGCAGTTTGGCGGCTTCAGTCTGGCCGTCGCGCGCAGCAATAAATAACGGGGTCCATCCGTCAGGAGTAGGCCCATCAATATCCATCCCTTGCTCCAGTAAAAACAAAATTACATCTTCGTTCCCGCTGGAGGCCGCGGCTTGCAACGCATTAAAGGTTTGAAACGTATACTGCCGGCTCGGGTCTTCAAATGTAAATTGATAGTGTAGGGGTGCCCCCTGTTCTACAGCATTTTTTACGTCTATTAGGTCTCCGTAATACGCGTGCATTACTAAATTTGCCCCGCGTTCTTGCATTACATGCGCGTGGTACGTTAATACTAGCCAACCTATTAAAATCAAAAGCAATAATACTATATACTTTTTCATACGGTTTATTGTAGCAAATATGAAGTATAATAAAGATATGAATAAAATAAAGGCTATCGCAGCATTATTGGATCCGCACCAGCAAAGTTTTCTGTTTTTCCGTTGGAGTAAAACAAAACTTGTGTTGGTAGTTGTTGTGTCGCTCTTTCTCACGCTTATATGGAGAAGTGCCCTTATGCATGCGTTGCTGGATAATGTGTTTGTTTATTTGCCTAATTATTTAACCCATGAGATGATGGGGCACAATTTTGTAGGGGGGATATTTTTTCAAGCACTCTATCATTCATACCGGGAATTGGGCGAATGGCTGGCCACGCTGGCTGGGAATGGGGTGGAGACCCTGTTCCCCTTACTACTTTTGTTAGGTGCCCTTCGCTTGCAGGGTGGGCGTTGGTTAGTAGCACCCCTGCTTTACTGGCTTTCCACCACGTTCTATGGGGCGGGAGTCTATGCACAAGATGCCCGGGCATGCAGTTTGCCGTTGACAATGTCTGACATGATTACCAACTATGCCCCCGGTGAAATTTGCGGAGATTGGAATCATATTCTGGGACCAATTGGACTTTTGAATTTTGACCAATGGGTTGCGTATACTTTTTTATTTATCGGCAGTTTGTTATTTGTACTTTCCATTTATAGCGTGTGGTATTATTGGACGCATGCCGATCAATATACCTATGTGGCACCGGTGGGGGATCCGCTTCACTTGGATGAAGATGACTGGCAACCCCCCAACATATATACTCCTCAGTAGGGGGACTACCGAGGAGTAGAAACTATTAGTCCTGTAGGGAGCTAATTGTTAATGTCTATGCCCATGGTAATGAAATGCGTGCCCTCTGGGGGGATGTCTATGAAAAGACCGTCCCGATACCACAGGCCCCCTAGGCCGCATAGGTGGATGATGCCTAGATACAAATACAGGACGGGGACTTTCTACCACGACTGCGGGCAAGAGTGCCTCCGTATAAATATCTCCGCGGGGTGTAATGGTGGCGGTGCAACCGCCCACAAGTCCGGCTAAGACTATAAGTGTTCCTATTTTAAGTCTCATAGTGATATCCTCCTGCTATAAAACACCGGGCTGATTTATTTTATTGCACTGTTAGAGTGGGCTTTGCTTTTATATAATATAAGTATGACCTTAAATTTGCGAACTACCATAGATAAAATTAAAGACATTATTCATGTGTCTTTGAAAAAATATGCTGTGTTTGTCCTGCATTTAACGCCTCACCAAAACGTGGCTCAGACGATTTTGGTCTACACTTTCTTGGGGTGGATTGTATTGTCTTTGCCGTTTATGACACGCGGCGGCGTAGGATTTTTGGATAATCTCTTTACATCGGCAGCCGCTGTTTCCACGGCTGGATTACAGACGGTTAATTTTGCCGATTCGTACACATTTTTGGGCAAACTGGTCGTGCTGGTTTTAATTCAAATCGGCGGTGTGGGGTACATGACGTTTTCCTCCTTCGTGTTTTTGTCTCTCTCGCAAAAACACCGCTTGCGTAAAAGCCAAGAACATGCACTCACCGCGGAAGTAAAATTGCCCAATACGCTAAAACTTTCGGACTTTTTGTGGGCGGCCATTGTGTTTACAACGATTGCCGAGAGTATTGGGATTGTGTTTTTATTTAATTATTTCCGCCATCACGACTATACCATCCTAAGTGCGGCCTGGTATAGTATTTTTCACAGTGTAAGTGCCTTTTGTACGGCGGGATATACGTTGTGGAATAACGGCCTGGTTGATTTTACGGATAGTAAAACAATCAATATTGTAATGTCCTTGCTGGCCTTGTCGGGCTCTATGGGCTTTATTGTAGTGGCGGATGTGTTTAACTTTGTCCGTCGTAAAACAAAAGAAATTTCTTACACTACCAAAATTATTATATTGATGACGGTTTCGCTGTTGGCGTTCGGTACGTTTACGTTGTTTGTTACCACGCCCTCTTTAAGTTTGGCGGAGGCTTTCTTCCAAACCATGGGTGCTTCTACGACGGCCGGCTTTAATACCGCGGACATCAGTTCGCTATCGTCCTGTTCCTTACTTATTTTATTGCTGATTATGTGTATTGGCGGCTCTCCCTCCGGCACAGCGGGGGGGATCAAAACAACCGCCTTTGCCAGTGTTGTGGCCATTGTGTATAGTCACTTGCGTCTTAATCCGCGGGTAGAATTTTTGGCGCACCGTATCCCGATACAACGCCTGTATTCGGCTACTTCCACGGTAGTTTTGTATATGGTATTTTTATTTATCAGTGTGTTTTTGCTTACGTGGACGGAGAAAATGCCTTTTTTGAACTTACTGTTTGAATCGGCCTCCGCACTTAGTACCGCCGGTTTTGCCGCCGGAACGACGGAGCAATTATCGGTGCTGGGGAAACTGATTATCATTGCTACGATGCTTGTAGGCCGTATCGGCGTAGTTACCTTTAGTATGGCGGTACTCGCCAGTGACGAGGATGACGATAAACCTAAGCCGGTATCTCAAGAAGATGTGGCGGTATAATGTATGAAATTTTATGTAATTAGCCTAGGGTGCCCCAAAAATCTCACCAACAGTGAGGAGTTTTCCGCGCGCCTGCTTGCTAAAGGCCATAAAATGGTGTTTACCCCACAAGAGGCTGACGAGATTATCATCAATACCTGCGGGTTTATCGCTTCGGCCGTCAAAGAGGCCAAGGCAGAAATCCGCTACGCACTGGAACTTAAAAAAAAGGGCATTGTTAAAAAAGTAGCGGTGACCGGTTGTCTGGTAGAACGCTTTAAGGAACAAGTAGCCAAAGAATTTCCGCAAATTGACACGGTTTTCTCTATTGCCGCCCAGGATGCCACGGAGCGTGTTCTTAAGCACACAGGGACGATTTTAGAGCCCTTGCCAACGTCTTTATATTTACCTGAATATAAGATGAGTCTTACCGCCACGCATACCGCTTACCTAAAAGTGGCGGATGGGTGTAATAATCGTTGTGCATACTGCACGATCCCCTTTATCCGGGGCAGATACCGCTCTAAACCGATGGCAGATGTGGTGCGCGAGGCCAAACTGATGATTGAAAACGGTGTGCAGGAAATTTCGTTAATTGCACAAGATACCACCTCTTACGGGATGGATTTATATGGTAAACCACAGCTTTTGGAATTGTTGGAGAAATTACTCAAATTAAAAGGTTTAGGCCGTTTACGCATTATGTACGGGTATCCGCACCGCGTGACGAAGGAAATCGCCCGCCTTATGGCCGGCACCGATAAAATTTTTCACTATATTGATATCCCTTTGCAGCATATTGCGGACCCGGTACTTAAGCGTATGAACCGCCATTGTGATAGCGCGCAAATACGTCGTACGTTGGATATGCTCAAAACAGAAGTGCCGGATATTTCTCTGCGTACGAACTTTATTGTGGGTTTTCCGCAAGAAACGAAGAAAGATTTTAACGAACTAAAGAAATTTGTGCGTGAGTATGAATTTGACAACATGGGCGTGTTTGAGTATTTCCGCGAGAAAGGCACCGCCGCCTATGAGATGAAACAAATTCCCGCCGCTGTCAAGCACGAGCGCGCTGCCGAACTGGAGTATGAACAGAGCCGCGTAATTGATAAAATCAATAAACGCCTGTTAGGCACTACGCTAGAAGCGATCGCGGACGGGCCGGACTTTGGCCGCACGTACAAAGATGCGCCGGATATTGACGGGAAAGTAACATTTACCAAGCCGGTCAAAGTGGGGACTATTTTCAAAGCACGCGTGGTGGACGCCGAAGGGTACGAACGCGTGCTGGAGCCGATTAAATAAATTTAATATAGCACAACAAAAACACCCCGCACAATTTGTGCGGGGTGTTTTTCAAAAGTCTAATTATTCAGGGAATAATTATTTAGCTTCGGCGGCCGGGGCTGCTTCAGTAGTTTCTTCTTTAGCACCGTCGGTCGTTTTTTTGAGTTCTTGCAAGCGGGCAGCTTTACCAGAGAGTTTGGTTAAGTAGTTCAGTTTGGCACGGCGTACTTTACCAATTTTGAGCACTTCAATGCTGTCCACGCGGGGGGAGTGAATCGGGAAAATACGTTCCACGCCTACCCCAAAGGAGATTTTGCGTACGGTGAAGGTTTCACCAATGCCGCTGCCTTTGCGGGCGATTACTACGCCGTCAAAAGCCTGCAAGCGTTCGTTATCGCCTTCTACTACTTTTACTTTTACGCGGACCGTATCGCCTGCTTTAAAAACCGGGATGTTGGTTTTTAAGTTGTGTTTGATGTCACTAATGTTCATAAATTTTACTTCCTCCGAATTACTTTCTTCTTCGTTTGGCCTTTTGGCTTTGGTTGAGAGGCGCTAAGCAAATCAGGCCGAAACTGCTTTGTAATTTTTAAGGATTGTTCGTGTCTCCACGCTTCAATCTCTTTATGGTTTCCACTCTGATGATGTTACATCAGCCTTTTTGAAAGTTCCCTTTTGAAGACGCGTAATGGTGTCAATCATCACGCACGCGGCTAATTCCCCGCCGGTTAGGATAAAGTCTCCTAGAGATACTTCCAAATCCACCTCTGGATATATCCGGGCGTCAATTCCTTCATAATGTCCACACACAAAAATGAGGTGTCGTTTTTTAGCCAATTTTTTAGCCAATTCTTGGTTAAACACTTGGCCGCGTGGACTTGTTAAAATCACAAACGAAGATTTTTTGCGCAGTTTGTTAATGGCTTGGTAGAGAGGCTCTGCCTTCATTAACATCCCGGGCCCACCGCCATACGGGCGGTCATCAATCGTTTTGTGTTTGTCCGCGGTAAATTCGCGCGGACTTAAGGTACCCAGTTTGATTATCCCTGCTTGGCGCGCCCGACCAACAATGCTTTGGTTAAGCGTTTGGTCTACCATATCGCCAAAGGCAGTGATAACGTCAATTTTCATTTATCTTCCAACTTCAAAGTAACTTTTTTGTCTTGGTTGGTCGCTGCGGCGGTAAGTACCGTGCGTACTGCTTTAATGATACAACCATCCTTGCCAATTACTTTGCCTTTGTCAGCGGCGTCCACTTGCGTGGATAAGAAAACCCGATTCTCTTCTACGGTTTCATTTACTACCACGTTATCAGGCGTGGAAGAAAGTGATTTTAAGAGCAGGGTGGCTAATTCTTTCATAGCGCACCTCTGGGTTATTTCGCGCTGGCTTTTTTGATTAAGCTGGCAACTGTTTGAGAGGGTTTAGCACCCACTTTCATCCAGTATTCTACGCGCGGCATATTCAATTTTACTTGCTGATTTGCTTCAGGATTGCAAGGATTGTATTGGCCGAGCACTTCTTTGGCTTCACTGCCCACGGCGGATTTCTTTTCAATCGCCACGACTCTGTATTGAGGCTGGGCTTTTTTGCCAACTCTTTGTAATCTAATTACTACTGCCATTGTATGTCTCCTTATGTATTTTGTTTTTACCGAGGTAAAAACTATTAAATTTCCGGGCTTGCCTGTTTAATTTGCTTGAGGGCCAATTCAGGGTCTGCGGCCGAAAAAATTGCATTACCGGCTACCAACGCATCGGCTCCGGCTTGGATAGCCACGGGAGCGGTGGTTGCATTGATGCCACCATCTACTTCCAGCCAAATGGATTTGCCGGAAGATTGAATAATACTACGTACTGCCTGGATTTGAGCGGGGGATTTTTCCAAAAAAGCCTGGCCACCAAAGCCGGGGTACACCGTCATTACTAATACCAAATCAATATAATCCGTTAACGGTTTTAACACGTCGGGGTTAGTATCAGGTTTAATAGATACGCCCGTCTTTATCCCTAAATCGGCAATTGCTTTTAGGGTTTGAATCGTATCATCTTGCGACTCTACGTGAATAGTTAACAAGTCCGCGCCGGCCTTTGCAAACGGCTCAATAAAGTTGCGGGGATTTGTTACCATCAAATGCACGTCTAACGGTAAATCTGTATTTGCTTTCAAAGAACGCACTAGGGCAGGGCCGAAACTTAAATTCGGTACAAAATGCCCGTCCATAATATCTACATGCAACCAATCGGCCCCGGCACTAGCCACGCGGGCCACATCCTGCCCCAGGTGACATAAGTCCGCAGACAGAATAGATGGCGCAATAGATATTTTACCATTTACGGCAGGCATTTTGGAAGCGTTTTTCATTTTACCTCGC
>ONQH01000104.1 GCA_900319885.1 Candidatus Avelusimicrobium ruminicola | reverse complement strand
TAGTAAAAGACACAAATGATAATTTTGTTTACATGGATGCAAGTTGCTATTATGGTGCATATGCTTATTTAAAACCTGGTTCAACAACAGATGTCAGCGCAGTTCAATTATTCTCAGTAACTGGCGGATTAAAAGTTAATTCTTATGCAACGATACAAGATATTGGAACAATTACAGAAATCAGCGGAGCATCAGGCATGTAGACTTTCTCCTAATTTTGAATATACGTCGTAGATGTGTTGGCAAGTATGCCGGATATCAAATTCTTTCATCTTTTGCACCGTATCGGCTTTTAAGCGCGGTTGCCCACGCAACACCAACAGGGTCTCCGCCCACTTTTTAGGCGATTTTTTTAACGATAGCATGCGGGATGTAGGAAGCAGTAGAATTTCGGACGTAATAGCATCAGAAAACACGCAAGGCAATCCCGCGGCTTGGGCTTCCACCCCAACCACAGGGAATCCCTCTATTATTGAAGGGAAACATAATACGTCAAATGCTTGTAACAATTCGCTAATATCCCGTCGCTGCCCTAAAAAAAGCACTTTTCCCTGTAAATTTTTGGCAGCGACCTGCTTTTTTATCTGCTCTTCCAAAACGCCGCATCCCACCAAAACTAGACAGGCAGACTCGTCACGCGCGGTCACTTCGGCAAAGACATCTATGAGAAAGGAATGATTTTTTTGCGCCACAACATAGCGGGATTATAGGAAAATTTTGTCAATTCAATACCATTATTAACAACCACAAAGTTCTTTTTTCCAAAGTATCCTTTACCCGCCGCGTAAGAGCACCCCACTCTATGCGTAATCAAAGTATGCAATAAGAGGAAATTACGTAACTTTCCTAATTTTGTCTTACTCCACTGCGTCAGGTGGGCATGTTGAATCCTGTATTTAACCCCAAATAACGTTGCAAACAAATAAATAAAAGTAGTTGAGCGCGGCATATGGCAGTGAATTATCTCATATCTATGTGTCTTAAAGAACTTGTAAACCGCACATACAAATTTAAATGAATTTTTATCACGGTACGGCAAATAATAACATTTACCCCCATATTTAAAAATGGTTTCTTTGTGAGAAACAGGAAACTCATCAAAATACAAATAATCAAATTGATACTTGGAGGTATCTAAGTGTGCGTGCCAACCCAGCACTACCGACATTACCCCATTGCCCACTTTTAAGTTAGTTACAATTTGTAAAATTCGAATAGGTTTCTTTTCCATAATTTAACTGGTTCTTTAGCAAATATTTTGCGGCACCAAAACAAGATAACCTCCGCCCCTGCTTTGTACCATACAACAATTATTTTTTTTGCAAATTCAAATCCTTCTTGATTTGGGTGGTACTAATTTCCGGCGTACGGGAAAGATACACCACTTCCACCCCTTCGGCCTTTAGAAAATCAAATTTTCCTTTCCAATCGTCTCCCATCACAAATGTATCAATATGATATTCATGCATATCGCTCTTCTTTTGTTCCCAAGACGTTTCCGGTATGACTAAATCCACATAGCGGATGGCCTCTAGCAGAGCCTTACGTTTCTCATAAGAGAAATAACATTTCTTATTTTTCAGCAAGTTAAAATCATCCGTAGAGAGAGCCACCACTAAATAGTCTCCCAGTTTCTTGGCGCGTCTTAATAAATTGATATGCCCATAATGTAACAAATCAAAAGTTCCATATGTAATTACACGTTTCATTTTTGGGTACTCCCTGTTAAATAACTTTAGGTGGCAGTTGACGCCAATTTCCATACATATGCGTTAAATATTCATCTGCCCTCTCTACGCCAAAGACCTGCATATTTTCAAAGGGATAGAGTGTCGGTTTTCCGTATATAGCGCGTGGCATAATTTCTTTTATGCGCCAAGCACCGCTGGGGTTTCCGCCGTAGGCTTTACTGTCAAAATCAGTTTGCGTAGTTAAATGGTAAATTTGCGTATAGAGTTTGGCATTGTTCACCAGCCAGTTTGGTAGCAAGCGACCTATACGCACAAAGAGATTTTTGTACCATTTGCGTCCTTGTCGGATCCCCGCTGTACGCGCCAGCAATAAATTCATTCTCCATGCTAACGCACGGTAATTAGACCGGGTTTGCGTGGGGGTATCTCCCATCCCTTCCAACGGGAACACATCTATATAAACTCCGCGCTTAATTTGGGCTGCCGTATTTTCAATTAGCGTAGTAGAAGTATCGTATAATTTGGCAAACGGATACCAGTACCCTTCCCCGGGATTAGCAGGCGATTCCAACATATACTTATCTGTGATCCCGTGTTGCAGGAGAGCAATAAAACGCACATAGTCTCGCACAGGCATCCCCACATCCACATCATCATCCCAGGGGATAAATCCCCGGTGGCGGGCCGCCCCTAACATGGTTCCGCCTAAAACGTAATAATTCAAATGATGTTCCAAACAAAAATCATGAAACCATTTCAAATTTTCCAGCAACTTTTGCTGCAAAGGGGTTAGTTGTGCACTCATCCATTTTCTCCTTTTTGATAGCGGGTTAAAATTTGTTTTTTCTTCCTCATTATATTTATCGTAATACCCTGCGGTAAAACCAACCGCGTAGCCAGTTCGGCATTAGCACTTGTACCACAAATCGCACGGAAAGTATATAGTAATATTCCCACGTATTGACTAGCCCCAATTGGCGCATTTTTTCAAATACTTTTTTATTCATTATGAAATATTGCCACCCGCCGCGGCGGCCGTACAGGGCGGCGTTTACACGCATATCCACTAAAATATCAGGCACATTAGCCATTTGATAACCTTTAGCTGCCACGCGAGCCCACATATAGTAATCTTCCATCAAGTTCAAAGGTTGGAAGTTTCCGCTATGCAAGATCGCCGATTTACGAAACATAACCGTAGGGTTATTAAATGGCATACGGCTCTTGAGATAGGTTCGAATTTCATCATTTGTTAGCGGTACCCAACGTTGGGCAAAAGGACTGAGTGTTTCGGCTTCCAACTCCTGCACTTGCCCCCCCACTACAGCCAAGTCCGCACTAACAGCAAAAACAGCTAATTGTTTTTCAAAACGATTCAAACGAGAAATATCATCCGCATCCATCAGAGCAATCAATTCGTTTTGGCACTGGGGAACTGCTATGGCCAAAGCCGCTCCGCGGCCGATATTAACAGGATGCGAAAGAACCCGTACGATACTATTTTTAGCTGCTTCATCCAGAACGTCTTGAATCTCTTTTCTTACAGGTCCATCTACCATAATAACAACTTCGGCAGGACGAATCGTGTTGTTCAAAACGCTGTCTAACGCTTGTTTGATCCAAGCCGGGCGGTCCTTAGCATAGACCGACATCAATACTGAAAAAGGCGGAAATGTTTGCGTCATCATTTGTATTCTGCAGGAAACGTGCCGGTAGTATAGTTGGGTTGACCGGTAAGCACGGTAACTTCGTGCCCACGGGAAACGAGATCCTGCACCAAAGAGGTAATATGAAAAGGATCCGGATAGGAATATTGAGCCGCAACTAAGATACGCATAAACAGGTTACAAAAGTCATGTTGTAATATGTATATATTTTACCATTTTATGAGTACCCTGTGGGAGAAATAAATTGAAGAAAAATAAGCAAAAAAGGTATAATAATAAAGATTTTAGAGGGTTTTAAATATGCTTACACAGAGATTCCACTGGTTGGTTACCGGTGGGGCCGGGTTTATTGGCTCTCATATTGCTAAAGAATTGGTCCGTCAGGGGCAACAAGTAACCGTCTTGGATAACCTTTCCGGTGGAAAATTGGAAAATTTAGAACTTGTAAAGGACAGAATTACCTTTATTGAGGGAGATATTTGCGACTTTTCTGCCTTACTCAAGGCCTGCATTGGTGTAGATTATGTGTTGCATTTAGCGGCACTTATATCAGTAGCCGAATCAATGGCCAAGCCACAAGAAACGGCCAAAGTCAATGTACAAGGTACCGTAAACGTATTGGAAGCTGCCAAACAATGTGGCGTAAAGCGTGTGGTATTTTCATCGTCCGCCGCTGTATACGGCACACACCCGAAACTACCTTACAAAGAAGATACCCCTATTGATTGTCAATCGCCTTACGCCTGGAGCAAGCAAGTCGGGTCGGAATTATGCCAACTCTATACCAAAGCCTACGGACTTGAAACAATTGCGTTGCGTTATTTTAACGTTTTCGGCACAGGGCAAAACCCCAATTCCGCATATGCTGCGGTAATTGCCAAGTTTATGCAACTGGCCGCTGAAAATAAACCGCTGGGCATTGATTGGGACGGACTGCAAAGTCGCGATTTTGTCAGTGTAAAAGACGTAGTACAGGCCAATTTGCTAGCCGCCACGAAAGGCGTGCCCGGTGAGATTTACAATGTGGCCAGTGGGCGCACCTATACACTGTTGGAATTGGCGGACATCATTGAAAAAGTATCCGGCCGCAAATTGGAGCGGGTGAGCCGCCCCAAACGCCCCGGAGATGTACATGAATCGTCCGCTGACATTAGTAAGATTGAGGCGTTGGGATATACCCCCACAGTTACATTAGAAGAGGGCTTGCGCGCCATGTGGGCAGCATCAATCGGGAAACACATTTAATGACGAAACGCATATTTTTACTGGCAGATACCCTCGTCTTTTTCCTCCTTACCTGGGGGATTCTATCCTTACGCCACGGCGGACTTAGTTGGCCTCAATTTAGAGACCGGCTCTATGTGTATATTCTTATATTTCTACTTGCCACATTTGTGTTGTGGTTATTTTCCTTTTATGATGTACAATTACTACGCAAGCAAGTAATCGCTTACAAACGCTTAGTTATTGCGTGGTTCATTACACTTTTGGGTTCTGCTAGCGTCATTTATTTTATAACCGCTTGGCCTCAACTGCATCTACCCACTCCCCGACGTGTTCTAATTGTTATTCTATTTATTTATTTTGCGTATATTTACTTCTTTCGCAGAAATTATTTTAAGTTGGATTTTGCCAAGCGCAACGTGCTTATCTTTGGAACCAGCCCTACCATTACCGAACTGGTAAAAGGGATGCGCGCCAGCCGAGGGTACCGCATTAAAGAGTATGAAAACACACCGCAAGAAGAAAAAAAATATAACTTGAAAAATATTGATTTGGTTGTGATTGGTAGTAAATTATTCCGTGAAAATCCGCGTGCATGGGAGATAATTACTAAAAAATTTATTGCTAAAGGGGCGTGTGTAGATACCGATTTTAATGCCTACGAAAGAATTTTTCGACGTATCAGCCGTGAAAGCGTAAAAGATAGCATGTGGCTTCTGCGCGGAATTGGAAACCGACATGAAAATAGCATGTATTCCATGCTTAAACGTACTATGGACATTGGGTTATCCTTTATGTTGCTCCCCTTTATTATACCTCTTGGGTGTTTTATTTGGATATTTGTACGCATAGTGGATGGATATCCGCCTCTATTTATTCAAAAACGTGTAGGGTACCTGGAAAACCCCATCTATATATATAAATTTCGCACGATTAAACCCGGTGGAACAGAAGCTAATATTACAAAATGCGGAAAAATTTTACGAAGATTTCGTTGGGATGAAATTCCGCAGGTTTGGAATGTGTTAAAAGGTGATATTTCGTTTGTAGGTCCTCGGCCCCTTTGGGGAAATGAATATACCTTTCTAAATAAATACGTACCTAACCACAACATACGCACCATCGTTAAGCCAGGTATTACAGGTTGGGCACAGCTTAATTTCAAAGCCCCCCCCACTTATTTCAATTCCCGCAATGAGGCCCCAACCACATTAGATTTACATGCGTTTGATGCGGCTTTTAAACGGTTTTCCTACGATGTGTGGTATATCAAAAATCACTCTATCATGCTGGACCTTGAAATTTTGGTAAAAACAGGCCTTCGCATGTTTATTAAAGATTCTCATGTGGCTTCGTAATTTAACAATAGTTTTATCTTTATTGATGTCGTTACCGATTTTTGCACGGGAATTTCCCCTCTGCCTTTACAGCGTGAATAATCCG
>ONQH01000085.1 GCA_900319885.1 Candidatus Avelusimicrobium ruminicola | reverse complement strand
TAAAAGTTTCTGACATAACGGCCACCTCCTGTTTAGTATCATCCTTACACTTTTATCATACAGGTTTTAGGCGGTTAAAAACAGGGTCATTATGCCTAAAAAATTAGCATTTAGACCCAGGTGAAATTAGGTCCTAGGACCTATTTTTTAGTTTGGTTCCAGTCGGCCTCATCCCATACCGAGGGGAAGCGTGTTTCTTCCATGCGGCCAGCCAGCAGGTAATTATTTTCGGCAGGAGCCGAACCGTATAGGTTAGCAAAAGGGGAGCCTTTTTGACTACGTAGAACCGACCACGTATGCAGTTGGTCGGCCGCAAAATCATTTCGTCTATTTAAAAATATAAGAAACGGGGCACTAAAGACATAGGCCTTGATAGATTCTTTAGCCTTAAATCCAAAATCATGCCCACGTCTAATAATGGCACAATACAGGGCAACGCTCGCCCAGAGCAACAAACAGGTCCCCAACACCAGCGGAAGATACACCCAGCGGCTATGGCTTAGTATAGCCGTCGTTAAAATGATGGCTAAAATAGTGGTGCAACGCAATATTTGCAGCGGATAATAGACTAACAAAAATTCTTCTTTGCCCATCCGGCCCCGATATTCGCTAGGATTACGAAGCACATTGAGCAAAAATTTGCGGGCCTGTACACTGCCGATAAATCCGCCGATAACTAACAACAGCCCCCCAATCCATATAATCCACAAAAGCCACCCGGCCGAATCTTGCTGCGGGTTTTGCATACATTGGGAAGTTTCCTGACAAAATTCCACAAATTTATCCATACTTTATTATAACAAAATTTGCTACACTACAGTATTATGAAAACCTTGCTTGAAAAAGCGCAACAAACCCATCAACTAACAACTGAAGAAATCGTCCAATTATTGGCGCACCCCCGACCTCAACCTTTGTTTGATGCCGCGGATGCGGTACGCCAAAAAAACGTAGGGGACGGGGTGTATTTGCGGGGTTTAATTGAATTTTCAAGTTATTGCAAAAATGATTGTTTCTATTGCGGGTTACGCCGTTCTAACTTGCAGGCCCAACGCTATCGTTTGTTGCCTGAGCAAATAATAGAGATGGCGCACAAAGCGGTAGCGTATGGCTACAAGACACTGGTCTTACAAAGTGGCGAAGATCTGTGGTTTGATACAGATAAAATGTGCCACATTATTCAAGAAATCAAAAAACTGGATGTAGCCATCACGCTGAGTATCGGCGAAAAAACGCGCGAAGAATATGCCGCTTATCGCCAAGCGGGTGCTGACCGGTATTTGCTGCGTATTGAAACAACCAATCAGGCCTTGTACGAAAAATTAGATCCCGCTATGAGTTGGCACAACCGCGTGCGTTGTTTGCAAGATCTCAAGGAATTAGGTTATGAAGTAGGTAGTGGCTCTTTAGTGGGTTTACCCGGGCAAACGCTGCAAGACCTGGCCGCCGATTTATTATTTTTCAAAGAGTTTCCCGTAGATATGGCGGGCATTGGTCCGTTTATCCCCCACCCACAAACTCCGCTGGCCCACGAAAAAGCAGACGGGCATTTTGACCTTTCGTTAAAAATGATGGCGATTATGCGCCTGTTACTGCCGGACATTAACATCCCGGCTACGACCGCTATGGAAACACTCCACCCGCAAGGGCGTATGATGGCCTTACAATGCGGGGCCAATGTAGTCATGCCCAACGTAACCGAAGGCGACTACCGTAAGAAATACGAACTGTATCCCGGCAAAATTTGTACGGGTGATTCTGCGGCCCAGTGCCGCGGGTGCATCCAACACAAGATAGAATCTATCGGCCGATTCGTTTCCCCGAGTAAGGGCTTCCATGGGGATTATCTAAAAGGCAAGTAAAAAAATTGCTCTTTTCGCCCCAAATATACTACAATATACAGGAATATTCACGTGCGCTCATACGTGCGCGTTAACTTAATTATTAGGGAGAAAACCATGGTTAAAAAAACCGTAAAGAAAGCCGCAACCAAAAAAGCGGCTACGAAGAAATCTGCTGTAAAAAAACCCGTTTCTAAAAAAGTTAAAAACACGAAATATGTTTATTCCTTTGGGGCCGGTAAAGCCGAAGGAAATGGCAAAATGAAGGAACTCTTGGGTGGTAAAGGGGCCAACTTGGCTGAAATGTCCGGCCAACTTAAACTGCCCGTGCCTCCCGGTTTTACCATTACCACCGAAGTATGTACCTACTATTGGAACAACAAAAAAACCTATCCTAAAACCTTAAAAGCAGACGTAGAAGCCAACCTCAAAAAAGTAGAAAAAGAAACCAAGAAGGAATTTGGCTCTGCTACCAACCCGCTCTTGGTATCTGTTCGCTCCGGGGCCCGTGCCTCCATGCCGGGTATGATGGAAACGATTTTGAACATTGGTCTTACGGAAAAAACGATTCCCGGCATGATTGCCAAAACCAATAATCCGCGCTTTGTATTTGACGCTTACCGCCGCCTTATTATGATGTATTCCGACGTAGTAATGGAAAAAGCCGCCGGTATTGAACCCAAAGACGGTGAAGGCATCCGCAAAATTTTAGACGGCATGATGTCCGCCAAAAAAGCCGAACTGAAAGTAACTGACGATACGCAAATCCCGGCTGAAGAACTCCAAAAACTCTGTGTAGAATTTAAGAAAACCGTCAAAAAGGTACTCGGTAAAGAATTCCCGGACAACCCGGTGGAACAACTTTGGGGCGCTATCGGGGCAGTATTTGCCTCTTGGAACGGTAAACGCGCTATTGCCTACCGCGCCATTGAAAACATCCCCAACGATTGGGGTACTGCCGTAAACGTACAGACCATGGTATTTGGTAACATGGGTGAAACCAGTGCTACCGGTGTGGCCTTTACCCGCAACCCGGGTAATGGGGACTCTCACTTCTACGGCGAATACTTAATTAACGCACAGGGTGAAGACGTCGTAGCCGGTATCCGCACCCCCTCCCCGATGAACAAATGGTCTACCAATGCCCATTCCAAACACTTGCCCACCTTGGAAAAAGTAATGCCCAAGGTATACAAAGAATTAGACGCTATTCAAAAGAAATTGGAAAAACACTTCCACGATATGCTTGATATTGAATTTACCATTGAGCATGAACGCTTGTGGATGTTGCAATGCCGCGTCGGCAAACGCAACGGGATTGCCGCGGTGCAAATGGCCTTAGACATGGTAAAAGAAAAACTCATTACCAAAGAAGAAGCCGTCTTGCGTGTAACGCCCGCTCAATTAGGTGAACTCTTATTGCCCGCCATTGATCCGGCCGCTGAAAAAGGTGCCAAAGCCATCGCCCAAGGGTTGCCTGCCGGCCCCGGTGGTGCGTGTGGTAAAATTGTATTTAATTCCGAAGACGCTATTGCGTTGCAAGCCAAAAATATCCCCGCTATCTTAGTGCGCGAAGAAACCAACCCCGAAGACATTGAAGGGATGCGCGCTGCGGCGGGTATTTTAACGCAACGCGGCGGTATGACCTCTCACGCGGCGTTAGTGGCCCGCGGTTGGGGCAAATGCTGCATTGTAGGTTGCGGCGAACTAGAAATTGACCTCAACAAGAAAACCGTCAAAATGGGTGGCAAAACCTTCAAAGAAGGCGATGCTTTAACCTTAAACGGTACCAAAGGCTATGTATATGAAGGCGCGCTTAAAATGTTAGGCGCCGGTGAAGGCAACAAGAACTTGACCAACTTCCTCGCCCTGTGCGACAAAGTGCGTGTACTCAAAGTACGTGCCAATGCCGATACCGAAGCCGACGCCATTAAAGCCCGCAAATTTGGAGCCGAAGGCATTGGGTTGTTCCGCATTGAACACATGTTCTATGGGCAACATTCCGAAACGCCGTTGTTCATTTTGCGTAAAATGATTTTGGCCGGTAACGAATTTGAACGCAAAGCCGCGGTGGATGAACTCTTCCCGCATATGAAGAAGGAAATCAAAGCCACGATGAAAGCCATGTCCGGTTATGGCGTCACCGTGCGTTTGATGGACCCGCCGCTGCACGAATTCGTGCCTGCCTTGCCCGAAAAACAACGCGACTTGGCTGAAGCCTTGCATATTTCCATGGAAACCTTCCGTGAACGTGCCGCCGGCCTGCACGAAGTTAACCCGATGATGGGTCACCGCGGTATCCGCTTGGGTGTCACGTATCCGGAAATTACCAAAATGCAAGCGCGTGCTATTTTTGAAGCCGCGGCCGAACTAATTAAAGAAGGCATTAAGGCCGAGCCGGAAGTAATGATCCCGCTCACCTGCGATAAGAACGAAATCGTCACCCAAAAAGCGCTCATCCGCGCCGCTTATGACGAAGTAGTTGCCAAAACCAAAGTGAAAAAGCTTAAATTCTCCGTGGGCACAATGATTGAAATCCCGCGTGCCGCCGTATTGGCCGCCGATATGGCCACGGAAGCGGACTTCTTCTCTTTTGGTACGAACGACTTAACGCAGATGACCTTCGGGTTCTCCCGTGACGACATTGGCTCGTTCCTCCCGGAATACCTCAAACAAGGTATTTTGGAACACGATCCGTTCCAAACCTTGGACCAACACGGGGTGGGCCGCTTAATTCAACACGCTGTGATTGAAAGCCGTGAAGTAAAACCCGGCCTCAAGATTGGTATCTGCGGTGAACACGGCGGTGACCCGGAAAGCGTGGAATTCTGCCACCGCGAAGGGTTCACGTATGTGTCCTGCTCTGCGTTCCGTGTGCCGATAGCCCGCTTAGCCGCTGCACAAGCCGCCGCTAAAGACGTCTTGGCCAAAAAGAAACGCAAATAAGTGCTTGCCGCACGGGCTTTCCCGCGCCATAAGCAAATGTAAAACTTTACAGGTCCCTCCCCGCGAGGGGCCTGTTTATTTTGAGGCATCCTACATAGGCCTTTTTTCCATAAAAAATGGGTCTTTTGGCCCTATTTACAGATTTTGAATATTTAATAGCATATATCAAAGGAGAATAATTATGAAATCAATTGCCCCTGTAAAACTGCTTACAATCATATTGGCTTTAATGATGAGCGTTCCCCCTGTTTATGCTATTAAATCGCGCAAAATCAAAAAACCTAAAGCCCCC
>ONQH01000172.1 GCA_900319885.1 Candidatus Avelusimicrobium ruminicola | reverse complement strand
AAAACACATAAAGATGGGTAATTTGACAAGCACATTAAAGAGTAAGTGTGCCGTTTTGCGTGCTTTATCTCGTAATTGTGCCTCTACAATACCGGTCGCGGGAGTGTATATATTCACTTTTTTGGCGCTTTGAGCATCCAGCATTTCAGGGGCAGGCGCATTGGCGGCCGACTTTTTATGTGAAGAGGTGTTGGGAAGGGTAACCGCTTTTTCCACTGACGGGAGCAAAGAGGGCTTTGAGGGAGTGGTTGACACTTTAATTTGCTTTTCCATTTGACGAGCTTGGGTTATTTGGTCAGTAGAAAATTTCTCTTCCTTGACAAGTTTTAAACCACTGTTTTCCCCTAAATTGATGGAGGTTCCTTTTTTTACATGCAGTTGATCTTCAGCGTGCATTTTTTGGAAATAGACATACGTTTCTTTAGCGGTTTGAAACCGGTCTTCAGGCTTCTTACTCATTAGTTTTTGGACGGCCGCCGCTAACCAAGCAGGCAGATTAGGTCTTAAATCGGCCGGGTTAGGAACGGGGTCATTGATATGTTTTTGGATAATATCAATGGTGTTCTTGCCGTTATAAGGGAATTGCCCTGTTAATACATAATACAGACTGGCTCCAATGGAATATAAATCGGCGCGGGTGTCCAAATCGCGTCCCAAGGCCTGTTCCGGGGCAATAAAATAAGCGGTACCGGCCAATTCGGTTGTTTTGGTGGATCCTTTTTCTTTGTCTACTTTTTTAGCAATACCAAAGTCTACAATTTTAGGCTGCATTTGGGAGTTGATTAAAATATTAGAAGGTTTAATATCGCGGTGGATAATGCCTTTGGAATGTGCGGCATCTAACCCTAATAAAATGCCTTCAAATAAATTGAGGGTAATATCCAGCGGAAGCGTTTTGTGGCGTTTGACCAGTTGTGAAAGCGTTTGCCCTTCAATGAAGGCCATCACAATAAAATAATAGCCTTTTTCCTTGCCTACATTATATACCTGTACAATATTTGGGTGTTCCAATTCGGCAATAGCGCGCGCTTCCGTTAAAAATAATTCTACGGCTTTTTTGTCGTTGGTTAAGGAAGGACTAAGAATTTTAACACACACGATGCGGTCCAAGGCTTTATGGCGGGCTTTATAAATAGCGCCCATGCCACCTACGGCCACTTTTTGTAGAATTTCACATCCAGAAATTTCTTGACCTACGAGTGAAGTTTGTTGTTCCCCAGCCATATACTTTCCTTTTATTCTTGATTTTACGCCACACAAACATTAAAATATAACTATAGGTATCATATCATATTTTTAGCGCAAACACAGGAAAATTTCATCCGGGAGAGTTTATTATGTCAGAAAGCAGTTTTATGTTGTTAAGAGATATAGGAAAATTGGTTCTTAGCGAGCAAGAAGAAGTGCATTTTTCTATTGATGCCTATCGTGGATACAGGTATGTGTCTGTGCGCCGTTATTTACGAACGGATAATTTCGTAGGTCCTACGCGCGACGGAGTTACTTTTACACCCGAGATGATTCGTGCCTTAGTACCGGTATTAAATCAGTTGCCGGCAGAAGAAAAACAAATGAAATTAGGGCAACTTGCCAAATTAGCCAAGCGGGCCGGGATTTGCGTGGTGGTGACGGTGGCTGAGTTTCGCGGACAGCGCGGCTTGGAACTGCGCCAATGGGAGCAAGACAAAGGTTTTACCAAAAAAGGAATTTGGTTGCCTCTTAATAAGTGGACGGAAATAAGGAAATTGTTTGCCGAGACACTTACGGCGCTAGATGAGGTGCCGGATATAGATTTTTAAGTTAGTTCCCTATGAAAAATCCCTCAGTTTGATGCTGAGGGATTTTTATAGGTAATTAAGAGTTACATCTTTAACATTTCTTTGGCATTATCAAATACCGTTTGCGGGGCGATATCCCGCATACATTTGAAATGTTTAAGCGGGCACTTTTTCCCCCCGTGTAACGCACAAGGGCGGCACGGCAAATCCTTCACCTCCAGGACGCGGTGCCCTTCCCCATACGGGAAGAACCCCAGTTCTCGCGTAGTAGGCCCAAAGATAGCCAGGGTAGGCACCTCAAAAGCCGTGGCAATATGCATGGGGCCGGAATCGTTGGTGATAAATAGAGAGAAATGTTTCATCAGGGCCATCAAATCCGCCAGGCTGGTTTTTCCGCA
>ONQH01000083.1 GCA_900319885.1 Candidatus Avelusimicrobium ruminicola | reverse complement strand
ATTTCTTTGACGGGTTCCGCACCAGCCACGAACTCAACATGGTGGAACCCTTGACCAAAGAGCAAATGAAGGAAATGATTTCGGACGATTTGATCGCCCAACACAAAGGCCGCGGCTTAAACCCCGAACACCCGACCGTGCGCGGTACTGCCGCCAACCCGGATGTCTACTTCCAATCCCGCGAAGCTGTGAATAAATTCTACAACGCCGTGCCCGGTATTGTGAAAGAAGAAATGGCCAAGTTTGCCAAAATCTCCGGCCGCAGCTACGATTTATTCCAATACTTTGGAGACGCTGATGCCGAACGCTTAATTGTCATTATGGGTTCCGGCGCCGACGTGGCCCAAAACGCGGTTGAAGCCATGAAAGGGCAAAAAGTGGGTGTACTCAAAGTGAAATTATTCCGCCCCTTCTCCATTGCCGACTTTGTACGCGTCATCCCCAACACGATTAAGAAAGTGGCCGTCATGGACCGCACCAAAGAACCCGGCGCCTTGGGCGAACCGTTGTTCCAAGATGTGTGCGCGGCTTTCCTGACGAAAGAAGCCAAAGCCAAATTCAAAGAAACTCCGTTTATTGCGGGCGGCCGCTATGGTATCGGCTCCAAAGACTTTACGCCCAGCGACGTAAAAGCCATCTTTGATAACTTAGCCGCCAAAGAACCGAAAAAAGAATTTGTGGTAGGCATTAACGACGATTTGACCGGTCTTTCCTTGCCCAAAGCCACGTTAGAATCCCACGCCGCCGGCGACATTTTTGCCGCGTTGTTCTACGGGTTGGGTTCCGACGGTACCGTGGGGGCCAACAAAAACACGATGAAAATTATTTCTGCCAACGGTTTCTGTGCGCAAGGGTACTTCGTCTATGACTCCAAAAAATCCGGGTCTATGACGACCTCGCACATCCGCTTCGGCAAAAATTACATCCGCGCCCCGTACTTAATTCAAAGTGCGGACTTTATCGGCGTGCACATGTTTGACTTCTTAGACAAATATGACGTGTTAGGCAAAGCCAAAAAAGGAGCCACCGTACTTATCAACTCGCCTTATAACAAAGACGAAGTATGGAATCACTTAACCGCCGAAGTACAAAAAATCATCATTGACCGCCAACTCAAAGTCTATGTGATTGATGCTTCCGAAATTGCATTAAAAACCGGCATGGGCAGCCGCACCAATACCATTATGCAAACGGCCTTCTTCGGTATTGCGGGCGTCATCCCGACCGAAAAAGCCATCGCCGACATCAAACACGCCATTGAAAAAACCTATTCTAAAAAAGGCGAAGAAGTAGTACAGAAAAACTACAAAGCCGTAGATGCGGCCTTAGCGGGTTTGCAAGAAGTAAAATACCCGGCCACCGTATCTTCCAAACTGCACACCAAAGCCCCTGTGCCCGCCACAGCCCCGGCCTTTGTGCAAGACGTATTAGGTGAAATGATTGCCGGCCGCGGGGACGATTTGCCCACCAGCAAAATGCCGGAAGGCGGCGTATTCCCCACCGGAACCACCCAATACGAAAAACGCAATATTGCGTTGATGGTACCGGCTTGGGATCCGCAGTCTTGTATCCAATGCGGTTTCTGCTCGCTCGTTTGTCCGCACGCGGCAATCCGCATTAAAGCGTATGATGAAGCAGAACTTAAAAATGCTCCGAAAACCTTTAAATCTGCCGACGGTAAAGCAGACCTCGCAGGCAAAAAATTCACCGTACAGGTAGCGGTGGAAGATTGTACCGGCTGCGGTGCGTGTGTGTTTAACTGCCCCGGCAAAAACAAACAAGACCCGACCAAGAAAGCCATCAATATGGTACACCAACTCTCCGTGCGCGACCAAGAAATTGATAACTACGATTTCTTCTTGCGTGTAAAACAAGCCGAAGTAAAAACCAAAAAAGAAACCGTCAAAGGTTCCCAAATGAGAAAACCCTTGTTTGAGTTCTCCGGCGCGTGTGCGGGTTGTGGTGAAACCCCTTATGTAAAACTCTTAACGCAACTGTTTGGCGATCGTTTAGCCATTGCCAACGCTACGGGTTGTTCTTCCATTTACGGTGGTAACTTGCCGACCACGCCTTATTGCCAACGCGAAGACGGCAAAGGGCCGGCTTGGGCAAACTCCCTGTTTGAAGACAACGCCGAATTTGGTCTCGGGATGCGCTTAGCGTTTGACCAACTTAATCACGACGCAAAGGCCGCTTTGACCGCTGCCAAAGAAGATGAAAACTTCAAAGCGCATACAGCCTTGATTGATGCCATCTTGAACGCCGATCAAACCACGGACGCCGGCGTTGAAGAACAGCGCAAACGCGTGGCTGACTTGAAAGTCATCCTAAACAAAGGGGCCGAAAAAGGTTGTGAAACCTGCAAACGTATCTTGAGTTTAGCTGACTACCTCATCCGCAAATCCGTATGGATTTTGGGTGGTGACGGTTGGGCCTACGATATTGGCTACGGTGGATTGGACCACGTATTAGCTTCCGGCAAGAACGTCAAAATCTTGGTGCTCGATACTGAAGTATACTCCAATACCGGCGGTCAAATGTCCAAAGCCACCCCGTTAGGGGCCAAAGCCTTATTCGCCGCGGGCGGCAAACAAATGCCGAAAAAAGACCTCGGTATGATTGCCATGACCTACGGTAACATTTATGTAGCGCAAGTAGCCATGGGTGCCAACATGAACCAGACTATCCAAGCCTTGGCAGAAGCCGATGCGTACGACGGTCCGGCCCTCGTGATTGCGTACTCCCACTGTATTGCACACGGGATTGATATGTCCAAAGGTATGGGCGAAGCCAAACGCGCGGTACAAGCCGGGCGCTGGATCCTCTACCGCTTCAACCCCGAAGCCCGCTACGAAGGCAAAAACCCGCTGCACGTGGATTCGCCTTTAGGCGCGCCGACGTTGCCGCTGGCGGACTATATGAGTGGTGAAAACCGCTTCAAAGGCTTAATGCGCGACAACCCGGAATTGGCCAAAGAACTGATTAAACGGGCCGAGAGCGAGTATGCCTGGCGCAGAGATCTCTACAAACAATTAGCGGCTATTACGCCTGCTGAAAAAGTAGAGAAATAGTGCTTGCCGCACGGGCTTTCCCGCGCTGAAAGATTACTAAACCCCTTGCGGTACTACCCGCGAGGGGTTTTAGTTTGGATAAAACGACAACGACTTCCCAGGAAAGTTTGGTTTTAACGGTTAGGTTTCAAATACGTAAAGTGTTTGAAACCTGACTCGTTTTCCGGGCAACCATTTGCCATATTTGAGCATCTTTGCACCGACTTGCCCGCACGAAACAATTAAATATCCCCTAGCCACCCAGGCTAGGGGATTAACAAATTACAAAAGCAATAACCTACGGAATTACAAACTCTACCTGCCGGTTGACGCGTTTGTTGGCACTGTTGCGCCCGGCAATATGAAAAATAAGTTTATCGCCGGCTTGGAGGTCTATATCTCCCAAGGCTTCTTCTACATGCGCATCCGAATAGGGCTGCGTAAAATTACGCATATAACGCACGGTAGACTCTCGCGCAGGGTCAGCCGGGATAATCTCAATTCTATCCACGCGCTCCATGCCCTCCAAACGCGACACTTCCCACCCTCTAAAACTAATGCCATGATTTAGCGCCATAGGTTGATGATAATTGTCCAGCAACTGCGGCAAAGCCGCTTCCAAATTCACACTGCTCCCCACGCTGGCGGCGGGATTTTCCAAATCCAGCGAGTGCCCGTTGTGCATCCCCACTACTTTGAATTTCCCGTCAAATTCTTGCAAAAGGGCCGCCCCGCAATAGCCATTACCGGATATGGGATTTTCCATCGTGGAACCTGTAATATGAAATTGACGAAGCATATTCTCACGGTCAACAAACCAAAATCGGCTGGATACCGGCAACAGATCACTCATCCCTAAATCTCCGGCTACATATCCTATAGAATATACTTCTTTTTCAGAATTGGCAGGTGCTACTTCCAGCGCGGTCACGTGGCCTTCCCAAGACTCCGGCAACTTGGCTAACGAGATATCCGGCGCATGCCAACCGGCCGCCCCGTTAACGGCAATTTTGACCTCTTGTTCCAGTATGCGGCCATCTTTGGCTAATACCCGTACTACCCGCGAATGGCCCGCCGCTCCGCCTAAATGATAGGGCATGGAAATCCATAATTGGCCATGCTCTTTGAGCACAAAACCATTACCTAACACAGAGTCGTGATTGGGCATGGAAATTTGCACCAAACTGTGTTTTACTTGCTTCAAAATAGCAGAATATTGCGAAAAATGCTGACGAGCCGAGGCAAAAGTTTTACGTAAAACGACCGATTCTACCCGTGGGGTTACCGGTTGCCGAATTAACGCGCGTACACCGGATGACGGCGTAGTATGCAAAGCCCCCGTACGCGGACTTACGACGTGCCCCCGCACATTTTTAACGCCGCGGACCCCACCAGCCACCCCAATACCGGCTTGGAGAAGACAAAAAATACTTAACCCAATTGCGATAGCCCTTTTCATACTTGTATTGAAACATAATTGCCTGACGTAGCGAAAGAGTCTAAAGACCCATTTTTCTCTAGGACTATGGGCCTATTTTATATGAAGGAGATTTTCCTCTTTTGTTTCTCTGCAACAAACTATAAATTATGTTACACTATACGTATGAACGAACTGTATGATGTAATCATCATAGGGGCCGGAGCCAGCGGACTGATGTGCGCGCTGGAGTGCGCACGCGCCGGATTAGACGTATTAGTGCTTGAAAAAGACTCGCAAGCCGCCCGCAAAATACTCGTTAGCGGAAACGGACGTTGTAATGTAACCAACCGCTATGTAGGGGCCGATTACTATCATACCGACCCAAACCTCATTGAAAAAACACTTTCCCGATTTTCCTTCCAAAATTGTTGGGATTATTTTACCGGTTTAGGCGTACTGCTTACCGAAGAAGCGCAAGGGCGCGTGTTCCCGGCATCCGGCAAATCTACCGCGATTTCCGAAACACTGAAATTGGCACTTAAAGAAGCGGATGTAGAAATTTTACCGGGGCAAGAAGTAACCCTTATTCGCGCAGCTGCCGCGCAATTTATTGTTACCACCAAACTCAAGGATGCTTTTCGGGCACACCACGTAGTATTAGCCTGTGGATCCTGTGCGTATCCGCAAGTAACCG
>ONQH01000082.1 GCA_900319885.1 Candidatus Avelusimicrobium ruminicola | reverse complement strand
GGGCGAGGAAATGCGCGGCGAGCAGAAGCCGGTTGCCCATTCGTCCATAGGGGAGTGGCGTAACGATCATCGAGTGAATTCCGTCTTCGGAACGGACCAAATCTTGAATTCGTCGATGAGAAAGGGAACGTGTCCGCCGGAGGAACCCCAGCCGTTTGAAGGCGTGGGAAAGGCGAGCTTTGCGAAACGGCCGGGAATGGACTTGAGGTGCTTGGCTCCGAACGAAACGGTCTGGCGTCCTTGCGTCGAAACAGCCTTTCCGTCGAGGAACACCGCCACGACGGCCGGGCCGCCGTCGGGGGCCTTCGTCCCGGGTAGCCCCTCGGCATCCCATGCAACCGCATAGTGGTGCCAACCCCAGAGATCATCCCGGATGACGCCATAGGGATTGCCGCCATTACAGTTATTTTTCCGCTGGGCATTTTATATATGGGGTTTAGTGCCTTTATTGGCATTGGCAGTAACGCGCTCTTTTCTATTCGTTTAGGCGAAAAACGCCCCCAAGAAGCCTTGCGCGTATTAGGTAACGGATTTATTTTGCTGATTATTATGGCGGGCATTGTTACAACATTTAGTTATATGTTTCTGGACCCACTGTTGCGTTTTTGCGGAGCCGACGATGCCATTTTACCTTATTCGCACTTATATGCTACGTGGGTATTTCCGGGATATTTTGTGTTTGCCATCGGTGCGGGGATGAATCACTTTATCCGTTCTTCCGGCCGTCCTAAAACGGCGATGGCTACACAGTTTATTGGGGCCTTTGTAAACTTAATTGCCGCCCCGCTGTTTATCTTTAAACTAGGCTTAGGCATTAAAGGGGCAGCCTTAGCAACGGTATGCGGACAAGTCATTTCGTTTAGTTGGGTGATGTACTGTTTGACCGGACACCGGGCCCCCTACCGCCTTATGTGGAAAAATTTCAAACTGCGCCTGCAAATTGTATTAGATGTTATGGCAATTGGTTTTTCACAATTTGCGTTCCAGATTGCTTCCAGTGCGCTCAACGTAATTTTGAACCATGCTCTGCTTAAATACGGTGGCAACTTGGCAATTTCGGCTATGGGCGTAGCCCTAAGCATCAATACTATTATCATTATGCCGACGTCAGGTATTTCACAAGGGGCGCAACCGCTTATTGGCTACAATTACGGCGCACGCAAATACAAAACGTCTATCCAAACGCTTAAAATGGCGCTACGCTGGGGGATGACGGTAACGACGGTAGGTTTTATTATTTTGCAACTCTTTGCCCGCCCGATTGCCAGTATTTTTAACGGGCAAGATACCGCACTTATTGACCTAGCCAGCCGCGTGATTCGTTTAGTAAATATCTTACTGCCCATTGTGCCTTTGCAAATGATGGCTACGACGTTCTTCCAGGCTATCAACCAGCCCCTCAAGGCCGCCTTGCTGAGTCTTTCGCGCCAAATTTTACTGGTTATTCCGTTGGTGCTGATTTTACCGCTTTTTTGGGGATTAGACGGCGTTTTTTTGGCCCCGGTGGTGGCGGACGGCGTATCCACCTTAATTGCGGTCCTTCTACTCAAGCACTTCTTTGACCAACACGACCAAACAGTATTTTTTAAGCGCAAGAAATAATTGATTGTACTTAAAGTCGTTAATATATAACCAAAATTTTACCTTACCAGCCAGTTCAGCCTAAATTTGCTACAATGTGGTAACTACTTGTCACAGGTTACACAACATCTATGAGCCGGGATATTTTAGCATTAGATTTTTATGGCAAAACAATTCTAGCCGCCCTCGCCTCGCTAGACGAAGAAACCGATACCTTACGTATTCGTCATATTCTTCGCCACCACAGCGACGCCTTTAACGGGGCCTTTGTGCGGGAACGATCTAATGCGCAAGACGAACTTAACCGCGTATTTGCCCAAATGGGTGAATATACCGATAGAACCTCCACTGTCATTGTTGGGGTTCGCGGAAACTTTTTATCTTTCCGGCATAACACCGGCTTTACGTTTACCGAATCGCGCCAGCGCATCATCCGTGAAAGCGACGTCAACAACGCAATTCACGAATCACTGCCCAAAGATTTAGACGATTCTTTAGAGGTAATAGATGTTTTGCCGCTTTCCTACATCATTGACGATCAGGCCGGAGCCACCGACCCGGTAGGGATGTTCGGCTCTTGCTTAGGCGTGGAAACATTTGTTTCGTACGGGATAAAAACACATTTAACTAATTTTAGAAGCGTATTAAATGCGTGCGGCTGTGAAGATTTTCTCTGGATGCCGTCTTCGGTAGCACTTGCAGAAATGGCACTCACTTCCGCCGAAAAATCCTCTAGCGTGCTTATTGATTTAGGGGAAGACAGCGCCTCGGCGATCTTATACCACAAAGATTCTTTATTAGAAGCGTGGGAAATCCCCTTTGGGTTAAACCGGGTAGCCGAAGGCATTGCCGACCAGTTACAAAACGATTATCCTACCGCGCTGGAAGTGCTTCGTCATTACGAGCCGGACCCTGTGATGGATGAAGTATTGATAGAAGCGGCCGCGCCGGTCATACAGGCTATTCACAAAGAATTAGCACACTCACTCACGTATATCCAACACCCCCCCGCCCAATTGATCCTTGGCGGGCAAGGGGCGGTACCTGTTTTGCAAAAACTTCTTAAAAACATCCTGGGCGTACGCAAAGCGCGTTTGTGTTCTTTTGATACGCTTATTGCGGATTGCGCCCTGGATTCTCCCCAATATAACGGCGTATTGGCACTCCTGCAATATGCCTTGATGCGCGAACAAAGCCAAGCGGGCGTTTCCCCGGTAAAAGACGAAGGATTGTTGGGTAAATTATTTAGCAAGTTTGGGTTTAATTTGTTTTAATCTTCCCTTAAAAAACCCCGCATCCATAGGCGGGGTTTTTTCACAAAGCAATCTGCACATTCAATTAGGCTTCTTCTTCGGCCTCTTCGGCACGCTCGGTACGCTTACGCAAGAGGTGCGAAAGAATTTTCTTGCGCAGACGTAACGATTTAGGCGTAATTTCCACCAATTCATCCGGAGCAATATATTCTACGGCTTGTTCCAAGCTCATTTGACGCGGCGGAGTGAGCACGTACGATTCATCACTGGCTTTGCTACGCATATTGCTTAAATGTTTAGCCTTGCAAGGGTTGACGACTAGGTCATTAGCGCGGGAGTTTTGCCCCACAATCTGCCCGGCATATACTTTTTCACCGGGTCCCAAAAAGAGTTCCCCGTTGTTTTCCAATGCGTACAAAGCATAGGGCGTGGTTTCGCCATCTTCTTTGGCAATTAAAACCCCGTTGTGACGCAAATCGGGCAAGTCGGCCTTGGGGTAATATCCCTTAAAACTATGGTGCATAATCCCCGTACCGCGGGTACTGGTTAAAAGTTCGTTCTTAAAGCCAATGAGCGCGCGGGAAGGAATCAAATATTCCAAACGCAGGCGGTCTTCACCTTCAGTCACCATATTTTCCAACTGCGCGGCACGCGTGCCTAAAATGGTAAACACGGCGCCCTGATATTCACTCTTAATATCCAAAATCAAGGATTCCATCGGCTCCAAAATTTGCCCGTTTTCTTCTTTGTAAAGCACTTCAGGGGACGAAACAGCCAATTCAAAACCTTCGCGACGCATATTTTCAATTAAAATTGTTAAGTGAAGTTCCCCACGGCCATACACTTTAAATTTGCCTTCGCCTTCCAATTGTTCCACCTTCAAACCTACGTTCGTTTGAGCCTCTTTTTCCAAGCGGTTTTTAAGGTGGCGGCTGGTTACAAATTTACCTTCGCGCCCGGAGAAAGGGCTGTCGTTGACTAAGAAATCCATAGACATGGTAGGCGCATCAATGGTAAGCGGCGGAAGCGGTTTAAGCGCATCGGGGCGGCAAATTGTATCGCCCACGTCCACACCTTCTAACCCGGCAATAGACACAATGTCTCCGGCGGTAGCTTTTTCAACTTCTACTTTTCCCAGACCTAAAAAACGTTCAATTTTGGCGGCTTTGGCTTGGGTGGTTGTTCCGTCGGGATGAATCAGCGCTACGGTCTGCCCTTTGGTGATATTCCCGGCCAAAATGCGGCCAATACCTACGTGGCCTAAAAAGTTATTATAATCTAGCATGGTCACTTGCATTTGCAAGGGGGCATCCGGCTCAGCGAGCGGCGCAGGCACGTGCGATAAAACCGTATCTAAAATAGGGGCAATATCTTTGCCTTTTTCTTCCATTTTTAGGCTGGCCCATCCGGCACGGCCCGAAGCGTAAATAATTGGGAAATCTAACTGTTCATCCGTCGCGCCCAGTTCCATAAACAGGTTAAATACTTCGTCTACTACTTCGCTGGGGCGGATATGTTCGCGGTCCATTTTATTGATAACTACAATCGGTTTCAAGCCCAAGGCCAAGGCTTTACGCAGTACAAAGCGGGTCTGCGGCATGGGGCCTTCCACCGCGTCCACCATCAAAATAGCGCCATCTACCATTTTTAAGACGCGCTCCACTTCGCTGCCGAAATCGGCGTGGCCGGGCGTATCAACAATGTTAATGGTATGGCCTTTGTAGCCGATAGAGGTACACTTCGCTAAAATAGTAATGCCGCGTTCACGCTCCAAGGGGTTAGAGTCTAAGACCGTATCTTGTGCTTGGTCTTCTTTTACTTTAAATTCTCCGGCAAATTTTAACAGAGAATCAACCACAGTGGTCTTACCGTGGTCCACGTGTGCAATAATGGCCACGTTGCGTACATCTTCGCGGGTATTGTTCATATTTGTTACGGTTTCCTAAAAATAAAGATTGTAGATATATTTTACCAAATTATAAGTAGTTCCGCCCGTAGATTTAAGCGCCCGCACGTTTATTTGTAGAGCAAAGAGCGAAATTCTTGCGTTTGGTTGATGTCTTTAAACATCCAGCCTTTTTGGTCGTCATCAAATAAGGCTTCGTAATTTTTGAAGTTATGTTTGAGTGCTTTTTGCAAATTTGCGTACGCACGTTTGCGGTCTTTTTTGTACGTCCAATACGTGCCGGCCAGGTTGACATAAGGCGTAGGGGCCGACGGGTCCAACCGGATGGCAGTTTCAAAATCTTTTTTGGCTTTTTCCCATTGTTTCAAATTCATGCGGGCAAAGCCGCGGTTATTATAGGCTACTGCCCAACGCGGGTTGAGTTCAATGGCGCGTGTATAATCGGCCACGGCTTTATCAAAT
>ONQH01000080.1 GCA_900319885.1 Candidatus Avelusimicrobium ruminicola | reverse complement strand
ATTGGTAAAGGAACTTCCTAAACAATGCGAGTGGGCTTTTGCCTGGATTACCAACTTTCCGCTTTTGGAATATATCCCGGAAGAAAACCGCTGGGATGCGGCCCATAACCCTTTTACCGCCCCGGTGGAAGAAGATTTGCCGAATTTGGAAAAAGATCCCGGCTCGGTCCGTTCGTATCAGTTTGACTTGGTCCTTAACGGGAACGAGTTAGCCTCCGGCTCCGTGCGTAACTGCCGGAGGGATGTACAAGAACGCATTTTGGCCTTGATGAAACATTCCAAAGAAGAAGCGGCCCGCCGTTTTGGCATGCTCTTAAATGCGCTGGAAGCCGGTGCCCCGCCCCATGGCGGCATTGGCTTGGGGTTGGACCGTATCACCGCGTTACTGGCTGGGGAAGAATCTATCCGTGAAGTAATTGCCTTCCCGAAGACTGCACAAGCCGTGTGTCCGCTTACGGAGTCACCCAACGTGGTGGATGAGCAACAACTTACGGACCTGGGCATTACGCTTATAAAAGAATAAGCCTTGCGTGTAATTAGTTGCGTAATTTTTCAAAAGACCTAGAGAAATCTAGGTCTTTTGACACTGGTAGAAACCTACAAATTATATTACACTATAAATATATGAACGAAGATCAACGAAGTTTGAAAGTTTTTTTGGGCATTTTGGCAGTGCTTGCGGTACTGGGGGCATTGTGGCGGGTGATGACGTATCAGCCGGGTTCCCCGGTACCGGCTACACGGCCGGCTGTTACACACACACAAGCGACCCCTGTGGCGGAAACTGTGCCCACTCCCAATGGAACAGTCAATGAATTATTGGCTGAACCGACTTCTTCCGGTGTGCCGGGGCAAAACCGCCCAAATCGTTTGCCGGCTACGTCTGCCCAGGTGGAGACGTCTCCTCGGGTGCCTTATCCGCAAAATCGGTCCACCGTCAAACAAACGTACGTTCCGCGCGCGCAAACCGGGCAACGCTACGTAGACCAAAACTTTTATACTTCCGATACCAAAACGCCTACTTCTTATCAAACTGGGACTTCTTCTTATTCTTCTTCCGGCTTTACAAGCCCGCAGGTTAATTTTAATACGTCCACAGCAGCCCGCTTGCAAGAAGAGCGTGCCGGTATGCTGGCGCCTTATTTGCGCCCCAACAAACAAGATAAGGCCCGGATGGATGCCCAGTGGAATAAGATGGCGGCCGCCTTGGAGCGTGCGATTGCCAAAGCCTTAACGCCTAAAAGTAAAAAAGAAGAAATGATTGAAAAATATGCGGCTAAAGCACCCAGTGCTGTTACCTCGCAAACCCCCGGTTTTACCGGACAGTTGGCCCCGGTGGGCGAACAGTTGGCAGTGCAAAAACAGCAAATGATGCAAAGTATGGGGAGTGCCTTTGGTTCCGCCGCGGCCCAGCAAACGGGGGGAATTATGGATTCCTTCGCCGGGGAATTGGCCGGTATCTTAAATGCGCCGAATCTTACCGCCGCCGAAAAGGAAAAACAAGTTAAAGAGTTGACGCACAAATACCAGGATAAAATGGATAAACTGGCCCAGAAAAACCAATATGATAAATTTGTGGCAGCGCGTACGGAACAAATCAATCAGCAAAAGGAAGCCTTCCGCGCCAAATATGACGAACAACTGAGTGATAAACTGGGTCAAATTTTAGAAGATGAATGGCAACAAGAACAGCAATTAGCCACGCAAAATTTGCCGGTGGATGAATATAATACGAAGATCGCCCAGTTGCATCAGCAAAAACGTAATGAACTGCAGCAGACCGTTTTGGAACAAGGGCAATCGGTCAATCCGTTATTGGAAATGGAAAAACAACAAGAGGAAAAAGCCCTTAAGGAACTGCAGGCCAAAGTAGAAGCCGGCGAGGTGGAGAGTGTGGCGCGCGCCGCTACCCCCAATGAAATCAAACAAATGCAGGCCGACTTGAAAGTGAAAAGCGCCGATACATTAGATAAAATTGCCAAAGACCCGCTTTTAGGGCCTAAAGCCGCCGAAGAATTTAAGCCGATTTTGGATAATTACCAACAACAACTCAACACGCTTTATCAGCAAGAACTTTCTGTGGACGAACGACGTCAAAAAGAAGGGGAATTGCTAAAAAGTGTCAATCGTCAATTATTAGATAAGCAAATTGCGTCTATTGAAAAATTGGATCTGCCGGAAGCACAAAAGCAATCCATTTTAGATGAACTCAATCAGGCGTATAATGCCTTGTAATTTGCTTTCTGCCTTTGTTTCTTGTCGCAAAGTCTTGAGTTCCCTTTGTTAAGACTAAACATATTTGTCATATTTTTTTGTGAAATTCGTACCTAAAATTTCTTTACTTTTGCGCTCTCATTTACTACAATATCTGTACATGGGCGAGTGGCGGAATGGCAGACGCGTACGGCTCAGGACCGTATGGACGAAAGTCCTTAGCGCCCGGCACGTCGCAAAAAGCCATCCTTTTTTTTTATTTTTCTTTTCCTTCTCTTTCTCTTAATTGTGCTACTGGGCGCGCTCTTTTTTGGGGGGCGTTACCTTTACTTCACCCTTAAAAACGCGCAAATTACCGATTGGCACGTTAAATCGGTAGCGGTGGAAGGCCTTTCCGGCGTGCGTGAAAAAGAAATTTTTAACAAGGTAGTTGCGCTGGAGGGCAAACCTTTTTCCGGGCGCGAGGCTGATCTGCTGCGTCAGGAATTGGTAGCCAAATACCCCACGCTAGCCAAAGTGTCCGTTTCGCGCGGGATGCTCAGCGGCAAACTGAAAATTACCGCACGTCCCCGTCAGCCGGTGGCGCAATTTATCCTGCCGGACCAGTCCCGTAAATACATTGATGAAGAAAGTATAGTATATGCCGACCCGCTGGAAATGCGCGCGGTGCTACCCGTCAATTTGATAGGCAAAGTGCCCGCCAAGTTGGATGAATCTTTTGTGGAACTGGTGCAAAATTTATTAAAACTCAAAAAAACGCTTGCGTTTGAATCCATAGAATATAACGCAACCGACAATACGGTTACGCTCACGTTGCCGGACCAAAGTGTGATTCGTTTTGGGACTGCCGTGCAACTAAAACAGAAGGTGAAACGGGCCGCGCAAATTATGATGTTTGCACGTGAAAAGTATCATGAGCCGGTTTCATTGGATTTTTCATTTTTTGAAAAAGGTAAAGTTTTTTTGACAAAGAGTCCTCAATAATTCTTATAATAGAGGAAGAAGATTTTTTGTAGGGGATTTTGTATGGCAAAACCGAATTTAATTGTTGGATTAGATGTGGGCAGCGGCAAAATAACGGCAGTGGCTGCGGCTCATGATGAACGTACCAATACACTGCAAGTGCTTTGCGGAAGAAATATCCCGTGCCGCGGATTGCGCGGCGGCATGGTAACCGATATTCGCGAAACTTCTGCGGCAGTTACGACGATACTGGGCAGTATTGAACGCGAAACCAATCAAAATATCAGTCAGTTGTTTGTGGCGGTACGCGGGCCGCATATTGAATCTTTTTTCAATCACGGGACGTACAATATTTCGCGCCCGGATAAAGAAATTGGCCCTGCCGATATGGAACTGGCCATTGAAAATGCCAAAGCCGTACCGATAAAAAATGACAATGAAATCATTGGTTTGTTTCCACAAGGGTATGCGGTTGATAAACAGCGCGGTATCCACAACCCGGAAGGGATGGAAGGTTCTTTGTTGGAAGTAGATGTGCAAATTATCACTGGTGCTTCTACGCACCTCAATAACCTAGCCAAGGCCATCCAACGCCCGGGGTACCGTATGGAACAAACGGTTTACGGTCTTGTTCCGTTGGGGGATTGTGTGCTGTTGCAAGATGAAAAAGAAAACGGGGCCATGCTTATTGACTTTGGCGGTGAAACTATTTCCGTAGGGGTCTATATCGGGGGAATTATGCGCTTTTCGTGTGATATCCCGTATGGATGTGATATTTTAACCAACGACCTTTCCACTTACTTAAATACTTCGCGTAAAGCGGCCAAAGAAATCAAAGAAAAATACGGCGTTATCCACCCGGAATTTTTGAAACAAGAACACGAAATTTCAGTCCCGTTATTGGATGGCAGTGCGACCCGTATGATTAAAAACGTGGAAATTTTAGATTGTCTGCAACCCCGTATGGAAGAACTGTTGGAACAAGTAGAACATTATGTGGGGCTGAGCGGATATAAGCCCAAAAGTATCCCTATGGTAGGTGTAATTACCGGCGGCGGTTCCGTCATGCCGGGGATGACTACCTTATGCAAGGATATTCTGGGCCTGAAAGATGTGCGCCGGGGAACGGTGCGGCGCGATTTGATTACGTGCGGGGACGAATTCTTTGCTCCGTCTTACAGCACGGCGTTGGCACTGGTTATTTATGCCATGGAACGCGCCTCCGAAGAAAATTTGTATGGAAAAAAGTCTTACCGTGACAGTGGCTCTGCCATTGATAAATTGAGTAATTTTTTTAGAGGAATGTTTGGATAATTTATGCACATGCAAGATTTATTTATGCCTGCTGCTCAATTTGAGAGCAAAAAAGCCAAAATTAAAGTCATTGGCGTCGGTGGCGGTGGCGGAAATGCTATCAACCACATGGTACGCAGTGGCTTAAAAGATGTGGACTTTATTGCGGTCAATACCGACGCACAGGACTTGCGCCGCAATCAAGCACCTTATTTAGTGCAAGTAGGCGAGAAATTGACCAAAGGATTGGGGGTCGGCGGAGACCCGGATCGCGGACGCAAAGCGGCCGAAGAAAGTAAAGAAAAATTAAAACTCATTATCGGCCAATGCGATTTATTATTTATCACCGCCGGGATGGGCGGTGGCACCGGTACCGGGGTTGCCCCGTACGTGGCTAAACTGGCCAAAGAAATTTATGGCGACGATTTGTTGGTAGTAGGCGTTGTAACGCGCCCCTTTAATTTTGAAGGGTACGTGCGCGAGAAACAAGCCGATAAAGGCATTGTAGAAATGCAGAAGTACGTGGATTCCATGATTATTGTGCCTAACGAAAAATTGTTTGCCAATATTGATCCCAGTACCTCTTCGCGTGATGCGTTCAAAATGGTAGATGAAGTATTGTTGCAAGCAGTGCAAGGCATTAGCGAAGTAATTACCAAACCCGGCGAAGTAAATATTGACTTTAACGATATTCGCAAAGTGATGGCCCACTCGGAAAAATCACTCATCGGGGTGGGGGAAGCGTCCGGCCAAGGCCGGCATTTGGCCGCCGTAAAGCAGGCCATTTCCTCCCCGCTACTTGAAAATGCCGATATCCGCGGGGCTAAGGGATTTATTGTACACTTTGCGGCCGAAGAAAATTTAACCTTGGTGGAACAAGGTGAAGTGATGAGCCTGATTCGTCAATATGCCAGTAATGATTCTATCATTATGTTCGGTTATTCCTACGATCCCACCCTCAATGGCAATTTTAAGGTCACGGTGATTGCCACCGGGTTTAGTGCGGAAAAGGCCGGCGCCTTCCAGGCCCGTCGTCCGTTAACGGCTTCTAATGAAACCAGTGTACGTGCCCATAGCGTGGCCGAAGATTTGTTTACTACATTTGAACCGCAACGTCCTACGTTTGAGGATCCCATGCTGATCCCCGCGTATTTGCGACGTAAAAAACGTTCTGTATAGTAATTGATAACAAGTGCGAAACTAAAATACAAAGGAGAAAATTATGGCGGTAGGATTGCAAAGTTTATTAAGAACAGTAGTGGATAATAAGGCCAGCGGGTTGCATATCCGCGGCAATTCCAATGCGTATGTGCGCTTGAACGGACAAATGAAACCCATTGATGATAGTTTCGTATCCAATGAAGAGGCCAAAAAAATGGCGTATGCCTGTATGGGTGAACGCGAAAAACGCATTTTTGAACAATATAGTACGGTAGACTTTTCCTTAGATGCTAAATCGTATGGGCGTTTCCGTTTTAACGTGTTTCGCCAAATGGGCAGAATTTGTATGGCTATCCGCCATATTCCGCCGCAAATTCCTTCCTTTGAACAATTTCACTTGCCCGGCGATATTTTGCGCAAAATGGCCGATTCGCGCCGGGGTATTGTGTTGGTAACCGGTATGACCGGTTCCGGTAAAACTTCCACGTTAGCCGCTATGATTGACCACATCAATAAAACGCGTGCCAACCACATTTTGACGGTGGAAGACCCGATTGAATTTTTACACCCGGATAACCGCAGCGTGGTCAGCCAGTTGGAATTGGGAGTAGATACTCCGTCATATACCAGCGCGTTGCGCGCGGCTATGCGTCAAGACCCGGACGTCATTTTAATCGGGGAATTGCGCGACGGGGAAGTAATGAAAGCCGCTATCGCCGCTGCCGAAACCGGGCAGTTGGTGCTTGGCACGATGCACACGGTAAACGTGGTGCAAACCTTGGAACGTTTAGTAGATGCCTTCCCGGCTGAATTGCAAAATCAAATCCGCTTACAACTCTCCGAATTGATCCGCGGGATTGTATGTCAGCGTTTGTTGCCCAGTTCCAAGGGGGGGATGTATCCGGCGTTGGAAATTTTAGTCAGTACTCCGCAAATTCGCAAACTGATTATGGAAAATCGCCCGGGCGATCTAGTCAAACAAATGCAACAGGGTGAGTTCTACGGGATGAACACCTTTGACCAATCGTTAGCCAAATTATATAAGCAGGGCATTATTGATATGGAAACGGCCCAATCCGCGGCCACCAGTCCGGATGCTATTATGTTGGCAATCCGCGGGGTGACCGATAGCCTAAACGTGGAAGGCGCCTAATGCGTAAAAATGGACTTGTGATTTCTATTGACGGTACAGCCGGTACGGGGAAATCTTCAGTCGGCAAAGCGGTTGCCCAAAAACTGGGGTACGGTTTCTTGAGTACCGGGGAACTCTACCGCGCGTTGGCTTACAAGGTATTTGAAACTCATACCGAGCCGGAAGACGGAGCCGCCGTATTGGCCCTTAGTAAACGTCTGCGCTTTACGTTTGAACGTCAACCGGACGCAGTGCTTAAAATGTTTGTGGACGGGGAATATTTAGGGGCCAAACTTCATTTGGAAGAAACCGGTAATGTGGCCAGCAAAGTGTCCACCCACAAAGAAGCGCGTGCGGTGCTAACCGAAAAAATGCGCCAAGCCGGCGCCGAGGGCGGTATCATTATGGAAGGGCGTGATATTGGCACGGTGGTATTTCCAGACGCTGATGTAAAAATTTACATGACTGCGTCTGCCGAAGAACGCGCTAAACGCCGCGTCAAGCAACTGCGCGAAAATGGAGAAAACCCCGATTACGAACATATTTTGGCCCTGATTAAAGAGCGTGATTACCGGGACTCACACCGGGCAGCCAGCCCGCTAAAACCGGCGCAAGGGGCCATCATCATTGATACTTCTACGCTTAATTTAGAACAAGTGATTGCGCTTGTCTTGGAGAAAATTTCCCACTATGGTGCTTAATTTAGTAAAATATGTAGCAAGGGTATATTTCAAACTTTTCTACAATTTCAAAGTAGAAGGTTTAGAGAATATTCCGCAGAAAGGTGCTCTTTTAATCGCCGGGAACCATTTGTCCAATGCAGATCCGCCTGCTATCGGTGCTTTTGCCGGGTTGGTGCGTGATTCGCGTTTTGTGGCCAAGAAGGA
>ONQH01000068.1 GCA_900319885.1 Candidatus Avelusimicrobium ruminicola | reverse complement strand
CTGAACTCAAAAAAACCGTCGTAGAAAAGAAAGCGGCCTTGGGGGTGGCTTTTGACGGAGACGGGGACCGGGTTGCCTTGGTGGATGAAAAAGGCACGTATCTTACGCCCTGTTTTATTGCCGCGGTATTGTGTGATTATTTGATTAAACATAAAAAACTGAAAGGCAATATTGTACAGACGGTATCCATGGGGTACCTACTCAAGCGTATTGCCCGCGCCCACGATATGCGCTTTGAAGAAGTAAACGTAGGCTTTAAGAACGTGGCCGAACGGATGAATTTGGAAGATGTAGCCTTTGGCGTAGAAGAATCGGGCGGATTTGCCTGGAAAGGCGGCCTGCCGGACCGGGACGGCCTGGCAGTAGCGTTGGCCTTTTTAGTAGTGATGGCCGATACCGGCAAAAAAGCCAGCGAATTATGCGCTGATATTATAGAAAAATACGGGGCCTCGGTGTATTTGCGCCGGGATTTCAAGTTACCTAAAGCGCTTGATAAAGCCACATTTACTGAAAAATTACGTAAAAAAATGCCGAAGAAAATCGGTACACATAAAGTGGCCGAACTGCTTACGATAGATGGGTTGAAAGTCATTTTGGATAATGACGAGTGGTTGTTAATTCGCCCGTCGGGCACGGAGCCGCTCTTGCGCGTATATGCGGAAAGTGCCACTAAAAAAGATACACAAGCGTTGTTGGATTTGGGGGCCAAATTGGCCGGAGTCAGCGAGAAATAAGCATGAAGATTGCGTTAGTGGATGATTCTGTTATTTTGCGTTCTGCCTTAAAGAACGTGCTGGAGTCCTCGGGCTTTCAGGTTGTGTTGGAGGCCGGCGGATCGCGTGAATTGTTTTCCCTATTGGGCAAAAGCAAAGCAGAGTTGGTGCTGTTGGATGTATTTTTCCCAACGGAAAACGGGCTGGATATGTTGGCTAAATTAAAACGCGTGGCCCCACAGACTAAAGTGCTTATGGTAACGGGCCTTCGGCAGGAAACGATTCTGGCTGAAGCACAGCGTTTAGGGGCGGACGGGGTACTTTATAAACCGTTTGATACCGATGATTTGCTGGCTGCCATTGAACGCCTCAAATAACCTCTTAAAAGTCATAAAAAAGCGGGTAAGAAATCTTACCCGCTTTTTTTTGTTAAAACTTTTTTCTTACCAGGGCCAATTGCGGTGTAAGGCTTTCCATACCTTGATGACACGGTGAGCATCCTCATGAGCCATGTTATATTTTTCCATAATTTCTTCTTCCGTTAACAGGCGGGAGGCTTCGGACTCCATAGTGTCAGGCATAAAGGCGTCGCCGTAGAGTTTCATTACGGAAGTGTGGCTTCCGTCCGCGGTAGGCAGATGAATGCTAAAGAAGGAAAAGATTACTTCCAGTTGCAACGTGCGGTACCCTTCATCCTTATACCAGGAATCATAATGGGTGATTTCGGTCATTTCTTCAATAGCCGGCATAAAACGCATCAGCGCGTCTAATTGGGCTTGTTTGTCGGTAGAGTCAATGGTGCTGATTTCTTCTTGCAGGGTTTGAAAAGCGGTCAAAAAGGCCGGGTCTTCTTGCTCTAATACTTCTTTGGCATGTGCGTAATATTTCAGGTAACGGGGAGCAATCCCTTGGGTGTTATCTTGTGCCATTGCTTGCGGGGCCAAAAACCCGATTAGCATAAATACACCAACCAATAACTTACATACTTTTGTCATGTATTTCTCCTTGTGAACAAAGTTCTGTTACAATTTTATTATAGTGTCTTAGCAGAGGGGGCACAAGGGTCAAAAGACCCAGTTGCTGGTGGGCCCTTATAACTTGAGCCACTTAAATTCAAAGACTACGGCCAAGCCAAAAATAAGTACCGGGCCCCAGCCTGCCAAGAACGGATTGATATACCCATTGTGTCCCATCGAGGTACACATAGAAATCAACCACCAAAAGGCAAAGGCAATTACCATAGACAGAATGATATTGAGAATTTTACTTTTACGACGTGTGCTAATAGCAAAAGGCATCCCAAGTAGACACATAATCACGGTGACAAACGGCGTAGCCAGTTTGGCTTGGCGGGCCGTTTCGGCCGCGTAGTGCGCCAGCCCGCTTTGACTGTAGAAGTTGATTTTAGTAGTTAAATCGCGCACGCTGAGCAGTTTGTCTTCCGCCTTGCTCACCACCATGTTTTTAGGGGCAGTGGTAAAAGGGGCCTCTTTTTCTTCAAAGGAAACCTCCGTGGTATCCATATCACTTAAAAACGTGCGTTCAATGCCTTGCTTAAACAGCCAGTGGCTGGTTTGCGGGTTCCACGTCATATCCTGGGCAATAATTTGATTGGCAATATTCCACTGGTCGTTGTACGTATCCAGCGAAACGTGTTCCATAATCCCGCGGGTTGGATCTACGCGTTTGGCAAAGAGCATTTGATAGGGAGAAATTTTAATCACCACATCCGTTTCTACATGGGGGTTAAAATTAGCCGCAGGTTTAATGCGGGTATAATAAATTTCGTCGGCTTTGAGGTTTAATTGCGGTACAAAAAATTCCTGAATAAACAGCGTCCCTACAACGACTGCTAAAATACATAACACAATGGGCTTGAATAAATCTTTAGGGGCAAAACCGCCGGCCACACAGGCGGTCCACTCTCCATTGGCTACCATTTCACTAATAATAGAAATAGCCGCTAACAAGCACGCCACCGGTACAATGGTGGTCAGCCAGTTGGGGAACGTGGCCGCGGCATAGGTGAGTAAGTCCCAAATGGTGGTAGTGCCGTTGGAGAGGTTTTTCATTTTTTCAAAAATATCGCCCAGTACCACTAACGTCGTAAAAACACCAAGCGCAAAAAAGAAAGGTCCCCAAAATTTATGGGCGATATAGCGGTATAATTTCATTAAATATTTAACCTCTTTTTCCACAGGTATCGTCCTACAAATATACCTACAAACATGGGTAACCACGGGGCCGGGTACGCCAACCAACCGAATTTCTTCCCTAGCGATATGCCCAGTGTCATCAGTAAATAAAACGAGAAAATAATTACCACGCTAAATAGCATCCCCCAGCCTTTGTTGGTGCGTTTGCCCAAGGAAAACCCAATCGGGCAACTGACAATCAGCAAAATCAGGGGGGACAGGGCCATCACGTTACGCATGCTTATTTCGGTACGGTATTCGTTGCGGGTGGCTTTGTCCAGCGGGGTGTTGCGTAACCGGCGCAACAGTTTGGTGGTGGTCATTTCGCCCACACGCAAGCGGCGTGTTTGGTTTTTGAATAACGAAATATGCATGGTGTAATTGTCAAAATTAGCCGCAATAAAAGAGGACGGGTCTTTGGAATCCAGGCGTTGCATTTGCCCGTCGTGCAGTTGCAGCCCGATGGCCGTTTTGGTAAGGGTAACCTTGCCGCGTGACGCGTTTACTTTGGTGGATAACGCGCCCGAGTCATTAGTTTTAATTAGTTGAATTTTATGGGCTTCGTTGGTAGCGGGATCCAGGTCTTCCAACGAAAGTTGCCACTCCCCTAAATTAAGTAGCGTTTTGGGTTCCAGGTTTACTTTGGTAATTTTACTGCGTGCTTCGGTACGTAAATCTAAAATGCGTTTGTAGCTGCGCGGGGTAACCCAGTTGCTTAAAAACACGAGGATAACCGCTAATATAATAGCGCACCCGGCTAACGGGCGGACAATTTCCTTAAAAGAGAACCCGGCCGCGCGCAACGCAATCAGTTCGCCGTGTTCGCTCATGGTAGTCAAAGTCAGTAAAATAGCAATTTGAAATGCCATCGGGGCACTTAAACAGAACACATCCGGCACTAAGTTCAGTAGCGACGACCCCACCCACAGCCAACTGGTCCCGTAGTTCATGGCCATATTCATAATGCGGATAAAGTGATTCATAAAAATAACAAATGCCAAAATCCCCAAGATCCCCGCAAATAGGGTGAGGAGGTTTTTGGCAATGTATTTGGTAAAAATCCCAATGCGCATATCTTCTATTTTATCAAAATACTATCCCGGGCGGGGGAAAAGTTGCGGTTTTTGTAGCGTTTCTTTATCATAATTTATAAAATGAAAAATGAGGGTTTATTGCTTCTTATGAAAGCATTGCGGCTGTTACTGGCAGGTACTTTATTACTGGATTTGTTTTTCGCACCCATGGCGGGGGCGCAATCGTTGCCGTACAGCCTAGTGGACAAAAACGAATACGACATCTTTGAAGAAGAACAAGCCGCTCAACGTGAAAAAGAACTCACGCTGGAAGACCCGCCGGACGACGCCCAACTGCTGCGCTACTCCAACGAATTTTGGCGCCAGGCAGTGACCTCGGTAGAAGGGGCGTATACCCTAGACAAAGACCCGGAACCCATCCCGGATTTAACTCTCTTAAACCCCACGCTTTCCTTGCCGCTTTACGGTACCAGTATTGCCTTAACCGGGCGCTATGTGCTGGGGCTTCGCTTGTCGGGCAAAAAGTATAAGAGCGACCCCAAAAGCACCGTGCAAGACCGCGACGTACACAATGTGGAAATGGACCAAAAATTGCAACTTAAAATGCAAGGGAAAATTTTGGACCGCGTGTTTGTAGATATTGACTATGATGATCAACGCGAAGAAGAAAAAACCATTTCCGTAGCGTACCGCGGCAAACCGGGGGAATTTATCCAGTTGGCCGAATTTGGTGATATTGACTTGGCGTTGCCGCAAACGGAATTTATTGCTTACGAAAAACAACTTTTCGGGGCCAAAATGCACTTGCAACACAAAAATGCCAATTTGTATATCATTGGCTCGCAAACGAAAGGGTCCAGCAAACAAAAACGCTTTGTGGGCAGCAGTGTGTCCGAAATCGTTTCGCTGGAAGACAAAAACTACATCCGCCGCACCTATTACGATTTGACCTTCGGCGGCAACGTAAAAAAATACCGCTATCCGGACGGCTCTTCCGACTATAGCGCCCAAGATAAAGCCGCCTTGGAGGACGGTATTTCCGCCTGGGCCAGTTTCGGTTCTATCTCTGCCGGTACGGAAGAAATTTATTTGGACAATAACGAAACTACCTATACGTATGTGCCGGTCTATAAGGCCGCTTCCGACTTTTTGGAAACTTCCACGTGTGCGGGCCTTGCGTGTGTGGAAACCAAGTGGGAACTGTTAACCCGCGGGGTAGACTATACCGTAGATTATACCCGGGGTATTATTACGTTCAAACGCAACATCAAGGCTGATGCGGCTATCGCGGTAGATTACCGCAACACGCGGGGCGAACTGTTAAGTAACACCGGTACGCCGGGTACCATTAAATACATCAAATATCCCAATGATAAAGTACCCACCAATAATTTAGTGGGCAACAAACTGGAACTTAAAACGTATTACAACATTGGCGCGCAAAAAATCACGCCGGACGACGGGAAAGGCAATTTTATTTTGCAACTGCAAGACGCTAACGGCCAACAATACAGTAACCCCTATTTTGTATACCCCACGTATATGGATGTAGATTTTAACGCCGGTATTTTTAATTTGGATTACCGCATTGATGACGAGGGCCTTTATGCCACTACGCCGGTTTCTTCGCGCAACTTAAAATTCAAAATTCAATATGAAAGTACCGTCAAAACTTACTTTGTGGAATCTGGGATGGTTGTTCAATCCGAAACCGTTAAACTTAACGGGCGTAAATTGACCCGCAACAATGATTATTATATTGATTATACCTCCGGCTTTATCACATTTTACAAAGGGGACATGATTACCGAAAATTCCGTCATTGATATTTCATACGATACAACGGTTGGCAGCAATACCAATAATTCGGTCATTGGCGGCCGGTTGGATTATAAACTGTTTGATAAAGTAACCCTGGGGGCCACCGCCATTAAGGAAGGGGGCGAAAAACCCAAATCCGTTCCAGGTGGGTGCGTATACCAAAGATTTGCTGGTCTACGGGGCCGACATCAACGGTAAAGACATTAAACTGGCGGAACCGTTAGCGGTGGACTTTAGTGTGGAAGCGGCGCGCAGTATTAAAAAACAAAACCTGTTTGGGTATGCCATGGTAGACAGCATGAACGACGCCAACACACAAGTAGGCGGAAGCATGGTATTTAGAGACTGGATTTTTGCTTCCAACCCCAACGGAAAATCTACCTTCTTAAATACACTGCGCTGGGACACGCAAGACGTCTCTTCCTTGCAAATTAACCCCAACGCGATCGCTAATTATAATGACAAACAACAAGTGTTAGTGCTCAATTACGATTTCACCCAAGCCCAAGGCTATGATGCTTCGCTAGATGAGGTGTCTATTGTCTATCCGCTTAGCCAGGTGGGGATTGACCTGTCCGACAAAACCTCCTTTGATATTACCTACCAAGGGGAAGACGGCGGCCCGGAAATGGAAATCACCTTCGGGGATATTGATGAACACTCCGACAACAGTTCCGGGATGACTACCCAATGCGGTACGGATGTGCCCAAAACAGAAGATGTAAACTGCCGCAACAGTTTGGCCCCGAACGAAGATATTGGTTGGTTGTTTACCAATCCGGATGGGAGTGAGGAACGTTACAATCCGTTTGTGCATAATGAATTTAACTATGAATCCCAACCCAACGGTCGTATTGATACGCAAGATTTGAACGGGAACGGACGCTACGATAGCGAAAATATCCCAGCAAAAGGCAAATTTACCGTTTCTGCCGCCAGTGCCGGGTGGCAGACGCACTCGGAACCGTTAGCCATTACCGCGGCGGAAAAAGCGGATTGGACCGCGGTGCACCACTTGCGTATTACACTACGTAAAGGGACCAACCTCAAAGGGCAAGTGAAAATTGCCAACGTGGCTTTGTCCGGTACGGCATGGAACCCGGCGGATCAGCAAAACAACAACCTGTTCTCTGTGTCCGGGATCAATAACATAGATAACGCCGCCACTTATCGCCCCATTTTTGCCGAACCCGGGGATGGGCTGCGCGTATTTAATTATTTGTACGGTTCCGTGGGCGACTATAAAGAAATGAATAACAGCGAAAACGCCAAGGACGAATCCTTACGTATTAAATTTGATACCAGCAGTTCCTCGTGGGATGATGAAAAAGGTTATGCCAACCGCAACTTCCCAACCATGGATTTCACCCAACATAAAGAATTTCGTTTCTTGTTACACGGGGCCGTCCAGCAGGATACGGACACGCCCTTAAATACGGACGGGGCCGAGTTCTACTTAAAAGTAGGAACCCAGCAAAATTACGATAAAATTATTGTGCCTACCAACTTTACCGGTTGGCGGTTGATTGCGGTAAAAATGGTGGACAAAAACGGGGATGGCATTACCGATACGTTTGAAAATGCGTCTGACCCCGCTTACGGGGTACGGGTAGAATCCACCCGGGCGACAAACGGACTGCTTAATTTCCGCGAAGTCAGTTTGATTTTAGCCGGGGTACAAAAACAAGGAGCCACCGGTAGCCAAGGGGAAGTGTGGTTGAACGTGTTGCACCTGGCCGAGGCTATCACATTGCGGGGGGATGCTTACAAAGGCGATGTGGTGGTCCGGTTGGATAACTGGGGAAGTGCGGGGGCCAAATACGTACACAAAGACGCCAACTTTGAAACGCCGCTGGCGGTATCCAAAGAACAAAAGACCACGCAGGAAGAATACTTTGTCAAAATTGACCGCATTAAAGAATTTCCTATGCAGGCCAATTTAACGCGTTCTACCATTACCACACCGCTCATTACCGATAGTACCAACTATAACACGGTCAGTTTATTGGATAAGGGGCGCGTGCAGCGTGAAACAGCGGTGATACGCGGGGAATTTAAGAAGGAAAAATACCCCAACGTGGCATTGGAATATACGCAAGATAGTACCCAGTATGACGCTATGAAACGCCAAGATGATAGCCGCACCTACGGGGCCACGTTACGCCACAGTGCCGGGGCCTTCAAAAATATTCAAGCGGGGTATCACTATACTACGTCTTCGGTAGATTACGACCGCATCCGCCATATTGAATCGGCCGGTACGTATTATAACACCGACGAAGATACACAAAAAATGAACGCCAAGGTAACGTTCCAACCCAATAACCGCTTTACCTTTACGCCTTCTTACAGTTTAACCAAAAGCAAAGAGGACCGCACGCAGTATGAGTCCGCTACCGATAAATCGTGGCATTATCCCAAAGCCTTGAACCAGCATACCGGCTTTAACAGTACGTGGAAAATTTCCAAATGGTTGGCCCCGTCTGTCAGTTACAATATTTCCACGCAAGAAAATA
>ONQH01000077.1 GCA_900319885.1 Candidatus Avelusimicrobium ruminicola | reverse complement strand
AATTTTGATTTCTTCTTTGGCTGATAGAAAATCAGAATTGTTTTCCAAGCCTAAGCGGATGGCATTTTCTAGCGTGAGGTTATCACTTAGTAAACTGGAAAATTGTACCCCATAGTTGCTTTGGGCCGCGGCTTGCAAAGCAACTAACAAACACCCTGTTAGTAAGATATGTTTTTTCATATAAAATTATTTTTTGATATTCTTTTCTACCACGTCCATCATGGTATTAAAAGCATCTTGCAGTTCGGTAAATTGGTCGCCTTTGCGTAAATGTACCCGTTGCGAGAAATCACCCTTTGCAATCTCTTTGCAGGTTTGCTCAAAGCGGTAGACCGGCCCCGCCATTTTATGCGATACAAAGGCCGAAATAATCACTACCAGGATAATATAAATGGCAATTTTATAGAAAAAACTGGCCACAATCGGGATAAATTCATCATAAATTGGCTGTACTAAAACGGGGTAATTATCAAATAAATCATTGAGAGTGGCGGTTAGTTCCAACCCCATAATCAGTAACCCGCACAGTACGCACGCTACCATCAAAACCATATAACGGATTTGCAAATTCTTCTTGATGAAGATGGTTCTGCGTTGAAAACTGGGTTTGACGGTATTAGGGGCCATGGGATTCCTTAAAATGTAGTTACGTAGCGTAGTTGCAACACGCGTTCGTTTTCATCTCCGCGGCCAATACGGCGGAAAGAGGCATCTAATGCTAACGCGGGGTGCAAGTAAAAACGCGCGCCCAAATTAAAGCGGGAATCACGCATATTGCGGATGTTATCCCACTCGCTTAAAAAAGTAATTTGGGGAATAATTTTATAGTATAAGCCGGTGAACATATACAGTTCATCCCAATCAAAATCCGAGAAGTTAATCCCCGCGTTTAAGGTAAGGTTCGGAACAAAAATTTCGCGGGTTAACGTGACGTAACCGCCTTTGCGGTTGTCTAAATAACGTTTGGAGCGGGTATATTTGCGGCTATCTTCATCATAACCATATCCGTAGCGGCGGCCGTCATAGCCAATTGCCACCGCCGGCAAATACAAACTGCCGTCGTATACTTTCCACTTGGCCTGAAATTCCGGGTTGAGCACTTTGACGGAATTGGAGGAGCCGATCCAGTTATCAACGGCTACGCTTACCCCGATATTGACGCGCGGATAAACCCCAAAATCAATGCTTTCCATGACGGTACCATGTTCGTAAACGCGCGTGGTAAAAGAGGCTTGGTAACGGTCCAATACTTCCGCGGTAGGTACATCAATAATGGCCGTTTCGGTGGAAATGGGGTCCCCTTCGGCGGCCCAAGCGGTAGGCAGGAACCCTAACGTAGCAGCAACAATGGCAACAAAACGAATTACTTTCATATTCTACTCCTTGATTATCTTATAAATTTGCGTACATCTTTTCCCTTCGGGGAGAGAATATACCGCACATTATGCGCATATACACTTTCCCGTGCCGGGAAGAAATCATTGCGATCCCGCGGAAACCCTAAATCTAAGATGCCCTGTTTGGCGCGGCTGTTTCCAACGACCACGGCCGTGTTCCAGTGATCGGTTATGTCTTTATCGTAAGGCTCTTTGGGATTATCAAAATTGCGCAATACAATCGTGCCGGTGGGGACCAGTTCCGCATCTTCCACTGGGCTTGTCTTTATGATTACATCTGTTGTCCATACAGTGGATCCTTTGCACGGACCGTTAATAAAGGATACTTTGTAGTCGGATGAATTGTCAGACGGGCGTTGCAATAGTTCGGCCAAAGAATAGCGTGCATACGGATGACCCACGGCTTCACAAGCAGCAAATACATGGGAATTGATGAAGCGTTCATAATCTTGATTGGGGTCATTTCGGTCGTACGTCGTTTGTTTGCGGCAAGCGGCCAAGGCTACACACATTACCAACCCAGCCAAGATAACATATTTTCTGCTCATAGGTTCTCCTTCCTTACGGATACTTAAATTATACCCATTTTAAGCGGTAAAATAAACCGTTATTTTTTGGGGGCTCCCCCCTGAAAGCCGGATTTTAGCGCATCAAACAGCGGGTTAATGCCGCCGCCTTGGTTATTGACGGCAGTGGTGGTGCTGTTAAAAGCGTCGCGGGCGGTTTGGCTAATGACACCCTGATAGACGGACTGTATGGCTTGTTTGGTGTCGTTAATATCGTCCGCAATAGATTGGGTAAGTTGTTCCCCGGCGTTGTAAGGGTCTTGCGTCCCTACTAAGGTGGTGCGGTTATACACAAAACCTAAAGGACCCATGATGTCTACCATTTCGCGGGCCACATAGTTATCGGTTACTACCGGGAAGACAGGTTGCTTATCAGTAGGACCCTGTTGGGCGGTAGTAAAGAAGGCGGTGTTATCTTGGTGGAGTTGCTTTAATTGGTCTTCTGTATACGGGACCCAGTTGGGCGGATTTTCCTTCCACTGTTTCCGGGCTTCTTGTTCCCATTGTTTCACTTGGGCGGGGGTAGCGTCGGGATTTTCGGCTTTTTTCTTTTGTATTTCTCCCTGTACAAAGGGTTCCTCAAAAGTAGCATAGTTGTTATAAGGGTCCCCTACCAATTTAGCATCCCCGATGGTGGCAAACGTATCTTTTAATTGCGGGTCGGACTGTTTTTTGTTGGGTAACCAAAAACACGTGGTAGAACCGCATCTCTGTTGCTCATACATGGAGTTGTATATATCCAACGTGGGTTTGAGGGCCGGGTTGAGATCTTCAGTCAGTTGGAAGGTTTCTTCGCCTGTTGGGCCGATGATAACCGTAAAAGGGAGTCCCTTGGGCATTACAAATTCTGTTTTATTAAAGAAAGTTTGTTCATTTTGTACACTGGCTTGCTGTAATTTGTCCATTTCTTCAGATTGAGGGCTCTCTAGGGAACAGGCACTTTCTGTTTTAGGTAATGAATAGTCGTGGCAGCCAATCATATAACTTAATTCATCTGTTTCTTTGCTTTGCTCGGTATTGGCGAGGATAGAATCGCGCACTTTTTGGCGGATAATTTCCATATTGGCGGCGGTACGTTCCCGGATATAGTCTTCCTTCTTTTGTTGTTCTTCTGCATTTTTGGGAAACGGGAATTTGATATCGGCTTCTATTTCGGCGGCTTCTTTAGCGGCGCGATTACCGGTCACCATATCTGAAAAATCACGAATCGCTTGCTGTTGCAGCAGGGCTTCGCGTTCTTGCGGGGTGAAACTGAGCCATTGTTGTAAAGACATATTAGGCAGGGGAACCCGCATGGCCCCGGCGGAAGGAGCAGGCGAGGCATGACTTAATTTATCGTTTGAAATGGCTAATGCGGCCAACTGCTCGTTGTTTTTGGAGCCGGTTACTTTAGATGGCCCTACCGGAACAGGTGCCTTGAACCCAAAAAATGTTTTGATAGGCTGAATCAGGCGGGCCCATTTGGAATCGGGGATTTCTTGTTTAGGGGCTTGGGGCGTAAAATGTTTGGCGCGTTCTTGGCGGACGTAGCGGTCGTAGGGATTGTCGTGCACATTTACTTCGTGCATGCCGGGCGCACTGTGTTGGGGAGCCGTTTGTTGAATTAACACCCACTCTCCGTCATCCGTTTGGAAAGAGGCCCCTTCGTAAGTAGCGGACTCGTTTTGCGTAGGAATTTGTATCACGCGGGAAGAAGCATCGGCCCCTTCTTGTGTAGCAGTTACAGACGAGGGTAAACGGAGGGTGTTCTCGGCCGGAGATGTACTGGCCATTAGCGGATTTTCCGACGGATTATTTTGTCCCGGGAGCGTTTGTTTGGCTTTTTCTTTGCGGCCAAATAGGGAGGCTAAACGCTTGGCGATAATATTAAGCGGGTTATCCGTAGAGACGGAGGCCTGCCCGTTGTTAAGCGAAGAATTTACCGGGCCGCTTGTTTCCAAAAAAGGCAACAATAAGAAAATGGCTGCCCCTATACAAAATACAATAAATCCAAGTTTAAGAAGTGTTTTTTTCATAAATAGTTCCTTCTATAGTGTAATTTTTTTCTGGCTCTCTTTTCAACTTATTCTCTGCCAAACCACCGGTGCAACAAACGTTTGGTAATTTGCCAAGATTTACGAATATGATTCAAAAACGGATGCTGCGAGGCAAATTCATCCTTGGGTAATGCAATATTATTATTTTGCGCCAAGTCTTGTACGTAACGTATCGGTATAGCAAAATTGAGGTTTTGGTTTCCTTCTCCGGAGATGCTGGCAAACGCTACAGAAATAACCTCCCCTTTTTCATTAAATACCGGGCTGCCGCTGGAACTGGGCGAAATGGGGGCGCTGATTTGATGCCATACCACGCCATTTTTTTGTTTGCGGATTTGGCTGATAATCCCGGAGGTAACGGTATTCTGCAGCCGGCGCGGGTTGCCGATGACGGTGACGGTTTGGCCAATGAGTACATTGTCATCCTGGGCAAGCGTCACAAAAGGTAAGTGCTGGGCTTCTATTTTAATAAGAGCAATATCTAGTGTTGGGTCTTGCGCAAGGATCGTTGCTTCCCCGGAGGTAACCCCATTATTAAAGGTAATATTGGCATATAAGACATTATTTAGTACATGGCGGTTGGTGACAATAAGGCCGGTGGGGTCTATTACAAACCCGGTGCCGGACATCGTAGACCCGCGGGTGTCTATGGCGTTGATTTGTACCACAGCGGGCATATTATGTTGGGCAATATAAATATGGTCATGTCCCCAGGCAAGCGTCCCTAAGCAAACTATTATAGTGGGTAAGATTGCTTTTTTCATATTTGTATTATAGCAAGAAATAGCGTTGTGAGGGTATACCAGTTGAAATATCTGTTTTGAAATTGTACACTTATGATAATAAGAGAGGAATTAAATTATGGCTGAAGTCTTTTATGTAAGTAGAAAAAAATACGAAGAGTTATTAGAAGAACTCAAAAATTTGAAAACCATTAAGCAAGAATTGTCCCAAGAAATTGGCACCGCTGCCGCCCAAGGGGATTTGAAAGAAAATGCGGAATATCATGCTGCCAAAGAGAAACAAGCGGAAACACTTTCACGCATTAACGAATTGGAATTAAGATTGCGCAACGCGCAAATTACCGATGATTTAACCGTAGATAAAAGTGAAGCCCGCATAGGGGCTACGGTTACGATTGTAGATCAAGCGGCTGATTTGGAATTTACCTATACCTTGGTGGGCCCCTCGGAGGCCAACCCGGATAAAGGCCTTTTGTCTGTCAATGTACTCGGGCCAGAGTTCCCCATACGTTTTGCCGCC
>ONQH01000139.1 GCA_900319885.1 Candidatus Avelusimicrobium ruminicola | reverse complement strand
CACCAACCCTACCTCTACCGCTATTTTCAAAAGTTTACTGGCTTTGAAAACGCGCAACGGGATTGTATTTTCCCCTCATCCGCGTGCTAAAAAATGCACCATTGAAGCCGCTAAAATTGTATTAAATGCAGCCGTAGAAGCCGGTGCGCCTGCCGGCATTATCGGCTGGATTGAAAACCCGACCATGACGCTTTCCAACGCGCTCATGCACCACAAAGACATCAACCTCATCTTGGCTACGGGCGGCCCCGGCATGGTAAAAGCCGCTTACTCCTCCGGCAAACCGGCTTTGGGCGTAGGCGCAGGAAACACGCCGGTTGTTATTGACGCCACCGCCAACATTAAAATGGCTGTCAGTTCCGTAATTATGAGCAAAACCTTTGATAACGGAATGATTTGCGCCAGCGAACAATCCATTGTGGTAGAAGACAGCGTATATGATAAAGTGAAAGAAGAATTTATCGCCCGCGGATGCCACTTTGTAACCGGCAAAGACCGCAAAAAATTGGCTGAAACCATTGTGATAGACGGAAAATTAAACTCCGCCATCGTGGGTCAATCGGCTGAAAAAATTGCCGAAATGGCCGGGATCAAAGTGCCCGCTCATACCAAAATTTTAATTGCCGAGGCCAAAGAAGTCAGCGACGCCGAACCCTTTGCCCGCGAAAAATTATCCCCCGTGCTTGGTTTCTACCGCGCGAAAGATTTCAAAACCGCCGCCGCTTTGGCACGCGATTTAATCTTATACGGTGGAGCCGGCCATACCTCGGTACTTTACACGGATGAAGCCAACGAAGACCACATTGATTACTTTAAGGATATGCCTACTGCGCGTACCTTAATCAATATGCCTTCTTCTCAGGGTGCTATCGGTGATGTATACAACTTCAAATTAGCACCTTCTTTGACCTTGGGTTGCGGCTCTTGGGGTGGCAACTCCGTCAGCGAAAACATTGGAGTCAAACATCTTATGAACGTAAAATCCGTAGCAGAACGCCGCGAAAATATGTATTGGTATAAAGTTCCCCAAAAAATTTATTTCAAACGGGGTGCTTTGGAACAAGCCTTGGCTGAATTGCAAGATAAAAAACGTGCGTACATTATTACCGATAAAACCATGGAGCAATTAGGCCATGTACGCAAAGTTATTGACGTGTTAGAACAACTCAACATCAAAGTACGCGTATTTTCCGACGTGTTGCCGGATCCCAATATCTCTAACGTAAACGAAGCCTTAGCGATTGCCAACTCTTGGCAGCCGGATATGATTATTGCCCTGGGTGGCGGTTCTGCCATTGACGAAGGGAAAATGGTGTGGCTGATGTATGAAAACCCGGACACCAGTTTTGAAGATATTGCCATGCGCTTTATGGATATCCGCAAACGTATTTACGCCGCCCCGCCTTTGGGCAAAAAAGCCACTATGGTAGCCATCCCCACTACATCAGGGACCGGTTCCGAAGTGACTCCGTTTACCATTATCACAGATGAAAAAACGGGCACCAAATATGCCATCACGGACTATGCTTTAACGCCGGATATGGCCATCATTGACCCGGAATTTGTACTTAATATGCCCAAATCCTTGACGGCTTTCTCCGGCTTGGATGTGCTGACCCACGCCATTGAAGCCTACACCTCCGTATTCTCTACTAACTTTACGGAAGGACAAGCGTTAGAGGCTATGCGCCTGGTATTCAAATACTTGGAAAAATCTTACACCGAAGGCGCCAAGAACATCAACGCCCGCGAAAAAATGCACTACGCCGCAACGATTGCCGGTATGGCTTTTGCCAACGCCTTCTTGGGGTTGTCTCACTCCATGGCGCACAAATTAGGAGCCATGTACCACGTACCGCACGGGTTGGCCAACGCGTTGTTGCTCTCGTATGTGATTGAATTCAACGCCACGGATAAACCCACCAAACAAGGTTTATTCCCGCAATACAAGTATCCGTTTGTGAAAGGACGCTATGCCAAAATTATTGACTACCTAGTTCCCAACCACAAACTGGGTGACGATAAAGATGCCAAAGTACAAAAACTAATTGACATGGTGGAAGACTTGAAACACAAACTCAATATTCCGCGGTCTATTAAAGAATATGGCATCCCGGAGCAAGAGTTCTTGGCCAACTTGGACAAACTCTCCGAACTGGCCTTTGATGACCAGTGCACCGGCGGGAACGCACGCTATCCTTTAATCAGCGAGATTAAAGAATTGTACCTCAAAGCGTATTACGGTGAACCTGTAAAACATAAAAATAAATAACCCACTTACCCCCACGTTACAAAACGTGGGGGTTTTCTTTTGCAAATTGCTATAATGCTATTATGGGACTAGAAGAATTGGAACAGCAAGATTATTTTTCCATTGGCGACGTGAAACGTATTACCGGCGTGCCGGAATATTCCGTGCGCTACTGGGAAAGCGAATTTGGTTTAATCCGTCCGGTCCGTTTGCCCAGCGGTCACCGCCGCTACAGCAAGGCGGATGTTTATACGATCCTAAAAATTAAGGATTTAATTTATAAACATAAACTCACGCTGGAAGGCGCCAAAAAACAACTTAGCAAGTATCAATTCTCTACGACAGGTGGCCCTACTTCCGCCCCCCGTACAGACGTTAAACTGTTGACTGAAATTAAAGAAGCCCTAGTCAATTTGCTTAAAGAATGATATAATATATGTGTTGCAACGGATTGCAACCGGAACGGGGAGTGGCTCAGAGGTAGAGCGCTCGCTTGGGGTGCGAGAGATCGCGGGTTCGATTCCCGCCTTCCCGAAGTTTTACTCCTCGATGGTGAAATAGTATCACGTTCCCCTTTGGAGGGAAAGTTCTAGGTGCGAATCCTGGTTGAGGAATTTTTATACGGGGCGTAGCGCAGATGGTAGCGCGCACGGTTCGGGACCGTGAGGTCGCTGGTTCAAATCCAGTCGCCCCGACCATTTAACAAGGCACTTCTAACGAAGTGCCTTGTTTGACATATATCACTTACTTACAAGAAAATTATTTACGTGTAATGTTGGGTCCGTAGATTGTTTTCCAGTCATCACGCATGGAA
>ONQH01000066.1 GCA_900319885.1 Candidatus Avelusimicrobium ruminicola | reverse complement strand
TGCGGCCGAATTCTATAATAAAATCGTAAATGAGGGTTCTTTTACACCGGAAAATGTACGTGAAATGCACGAATTTGAACACTATGGCGACGAAATGACCCACACCATCATCAACACCTTAAACGAAACGTTTATTACCCCCTTTGATCGTGAAGATATTTTGGCCCTGGCCAACCGTTTAGACGATATTATTGACAATATCTATTTGCTGGCCAACCGCTTTCACCTCTATCAAATTAAAAAACCGACGGACTATAGCAAAAAGTTAGCCCACACCATTGAGCAAACCACCCGTGCGTTGCAGAAGGCAGTAGCCACCTTGCGCAGCAACAAACACATGAAGGATACTTACCGCCATTGTGTAGAAATCAACCGTTTGGAAAACGAAGGGGACGTACTGCGTGACGAAGCCATTTCCGATTTGTTTGCCAATGAGAAAGATCCCATCTTAGTCATTAAACAAAAAGAATTATATGAAATTGCCGAGACAACCACCGACTTCTGTGAACACGTAGCCAATATGGTGGAATCCATTTTAGTCAAAAACAATTAAGGTAACAAATATATGATGTGGATTATCTTTTTAATTCTCCTGGCCTTATTCTTTGACTATCTCAACGGGTTTCATGATGCGGCAAACGCTGTATCTACCGTTATTTCTACGCGGGTATTATCCCCTAAATTTGCGGTAGCCTGGGCAGCGTTTTTCAACTTTGCCGCATTTTTAATTTTCAAAACCCACGTAGCGCAAACGATCGGCGCGGGCATTGTAGATATTCAGGTAGTGGATTCCAGCCTGATTTTTGGTGCCTTAATGGGAGCGTGCAGTTGGAATTTAATTACCTGGTGGTTTGGGTTACCTTCCAGTTCCTCTCACGCACTGATTGGCGGTTTGATAGGGGCCGGCCTTGTCAAAGGCGGGTTTGGGGCCCTGGTGGCAGGCGGAATTTTGAAAACCGTTGCCTTTATTTTCATTTCGCCGTTGTTGGGATATTTTTTAAGCACGCTCATGGGTGTGATTATTTTCAACATAGCCAACCACTTTAATCCTTTCAAAGTAGACCGTTTCTTCCGCAAAGCGCAATTATTCTCCGCCTCTGCCTACGCCTTAGGGTACGGTGGAAATGATGCTCAAAAAACTATGGGTATTATCAGCATGCTTTTGTTAGGCGGCATGGCCGGAGCGGAAGTAGGCCCTGTGCGCGATTTCTTTTTAACACATGCCGAAATGCACGCGGTTTCTCAAGGGCAATTTGTAGTGCCGCTTTCCGTAGTAATTCTTTGCCAAGGGGCTATTGCCTTAGGGACTCTTTCCGGCGGATGGCGCATTGTTAAAACGATGGGGCAAAAAATTACCCGCTTACGCCCGGTAGATGGCTTCTGTGCCGAATCCGGCGCGGCCTGTTCTATTTTCTTTGCTTCTATCCTGGGCATCCCGGTAAGCACCACGCATACCATTACCGGGGCCATTGTAGGGATTGGCGCGTTGCGCCGTTTATCCGGGGTACGCTGGGGAACCGCCAAACGCATTGTGTGGGCCTGGTTTATCACCATCCCGGCCGCGGCCCTGATTTCGGCCTTCTTCTACCTAATTAAAGTGTGGATTTTTTAGTCCCATTTAACGACATAAAAAACCCCGGCTACCAGCCGGGGTTTTTAATTTACAGATTTTCTTTAATGGTTTGCGCTAAACGCTTGAGCCCTTCTACTATTTGCTCTGGCGAAGAATAAGAAAAATTTAACCGCAAATCGTTAAATACATTTCCGTCGGGATAAAAATCCACCCCCGCCACATACGCCACTTTATTTTCAATGGCCTTGGGTAACAGTTTGGTAGCATCTATCCCTTTAGGCAACGTAAGCCACAAAAACAATCCCCCCTGCGGGCGCGTCCACGTGACCCCTTGCGGCATATACTCAGCCAATGTTTTAAGCATTAAATCGCGTTTTTGACGATACACTTCTATCATCTTTTGGATATGGGCTTGCAAGAGCCCGCGGCGCAAAAACTCGCTGGTGGCCACTTGCAACGTAGGCGACGAGCACAAATCCATGGCTTGTTTCAAAATAACAAATTTGCGGATTACGTCTGCCGGCCCAATGACAAACCCCAACCGGAACCCCGGCACGAAAACTTTAGAAAACGTAAATAACGTCATCACGTTTCCTTGGCCTTTGTCTAATTCGTAAAAAGTACGCGGGGCCTTGCCTTCAAAGCGCACTTGACGATACGGGGAATCTTCCAAAATAAACGTATTATGTTGCTTGGCTAATTGTAAGATTTCTACCCGGCGGTCTTCGGGGATGGTGGTACCGGTAGGATTTTGAAAATCCGGCACTAAATAGATAAATTTGCAGGGTTTTCCCTGGGCTTTAAGAAGTTCCAACTTGGCTTGCAAGTCATTGACCAGCACGCCGTTTTCATCACTGGCTACCCCAATAATATCGGCTCCCGCCACCTGGAAAGCCTGCAGAGCCCCTAAATAGGTAGGGCATGCGGTAATAATGCTATCGCCAGGGTTTACAAACATACGGGCCGACATATCCAGCGCCTGCTGCGAAGCGGATACTACCAAAATCTGGTCCGGGGAGACGGTAATATTTTCCGTCTCTTTCACCAAGCGGATCAGTTCTTGCTTTAACCCGTTTTGCCCCTCTGTAGCCCCGTATTGCAAGGCTTCTTTAGCAGACTTGGCAAAAATGGTATCAAATACATCTTTAATCGTTTGGGTGGGAAATAAATTAGGGTCCGGTAACCCCCCCGCAAATGAAATAATTTCCGGATTAGCGATTACTTTAAGCAACTCGCGAATAGCCGACGCTTTAGAACGGCTTACCACACTAGAAAATAAACGATTATAATCCATGGTTATCTTCCTTTTCTTTCACTACATATATTCTACTATTTTTAGGCTTAAATCTTTGGCCGGAACAGAATGCGTTAAGGCCCCCATGGAAATTACATCCGGTTTTACCTTACAATACGCTTCCAAATTGTGTGCATTGATGCCGCCGGAAACTTCAATAATGGCCTTCCCCGCAATCACGTCTTTGCACTGCGCTACTTGCGCGGGAGTCATATTATCCAACATAATAATATCGGCACCGGCCGCCAAGGCTTCTTTTACCTCGTCCAGATTGGTAGTTTCCACTTCTACTTTGGGCGTATGCCCAATAACCGATTTAATTTTCTCTACCGCTGCGGTAATGGAGCCTGCGGCGGCAATATGGTTATCTTTAATCATTACACTATCGGCCAAACTAATGCGGTGATTGCGGCATCCGCCCACCCGCACGGCATACTTATCTAGCCGGCGAAGGCCCGGCTGCGTTTTACGGGTATCTACAATCATCACACCATATTTTTTACCCACAGCCGCAAAGGCGCGCGAAGCACTGGCAATGCCGCTTAGACGTTGCATAAAATTTAACGCGGTGCGTTCCGCTTTCAAAATAGAAAGCGTGGGGCCTTCCAACGCTACAACTGTTTCCCCTTTTTTGACTTCATCCCCGTCTTGTTTAAGCGCGGTAAATTGTACACGGGCATCCACCTCGCCAAACACTTGGCGGGCAATATCTTGGCCGCATAGCACCAAATCTTCTTTGGCGCGGATCACCGCTTTGGCTTTATGTTGGGACGTAAAAATAGTGTCCGAGGTAATATCCCCTAAACTTAAATCTTCTTGCAAAGCAAGTTCAATAATTTTATCTAGTATCATTTTGTTAACTCAAACATTTTTTCAATAGATTTTAGCGCACCGTCCGCTACGGTGGCATCCACTTCTACAATTTGATCCGCACGCGGGTTTACTAAAGCCCCCAACGTATTTAACAAATTGTTTTTCTTCATATAACTGCACACGCCAAACGGCCAAATAAATTGTTTATCCGGGTGTTCGGCTTCCAAGCGGTTGACCAGGCCAAATTCAGTCAGCATTCCAAACAAAGCAGCCGACGATTGGGATACATAGTCCGCCATCCCTTTGGTACTGCCTACATAATCACACAGTTTGCACACATCCGGGGCACACTCCGGGTGTGCCAACACAACAATATGAGGATAGGCAGCCCGTAAATTTTCTACATGTTGTGGTAAGTATTTATCATGCACACAGCAGGACCCGCCCGAAGCAATAATACGCTTAGGCGTACCGCAGCGTTTTAACTCAATTTCAATATTTTGTGCCATCAGTAAATCCGGCACAAAAATAAGTTCGTTACCCGGCATTTTTTGGGCAATATCAAACACATTGCCGGAGGTGACGCACGCATCACATTGTGCCTTTACTTCGGCCGAACTGTTGATATAACACAAAGCCGGCACGCCCGGATGCTGGGCACGCAACTTTTGAACATCTTGCGCTGTCATAGAATCGGCCAGCGTGCAACCGGCACGCCCGGCAGGAATCAGCACCCGCTTGGTAGGGTTTAAAATCTTGGCGGTTTCGGCCATAAACCACACGCCCGCAAACACAATAACATCCGCCTCACAGGTCCGTGCTTGTTGCGCTAATTGGTACGAATCCCCCCGAAAGTCAGCCACGCCATACACCAGGTCGGGCGTTGTATAAGAGTGGGCCAAAACGACCGCGTTTTTTTCTTTTTTTAACTCGTTAATAGCCAGTGTATACGGGGCCGCGTCCAGGCAGTCTTGCAAGGTCCATTTAGCGGCTTTGCTTTTGGATACACATGCAAGAAGCCCATATAAACGATGGGCTTCTGCAGAAATTTGTGCTTGCGTATACGACATAAATGCACCTTTATCTGGAGTAGGTAGTAGTCGTAGTGACCGAGCCATCCGCATTTACTGTTTTCTTAGTCACCGGATCCGTGCTAGAGGAAGTAGATGTGCTGATAGCCGAGCCACTGCTGCTATAGACGGTTTTGGTGGTGGACGTAGAGGAAACGGGAATCGTTTGGTTGCCATCTACGTAGTAAATGTTCGTCGTGTTGGTAACCTTTTTCGCGCGGGTGGTAGCCGTGCTAACCGCATTGGCTTTTGCTTTGGCTTTGCCCGCTACCGCGGCAGAGGCTTTTGCTTTGCCTTTGCCACAGCAATCCGGTTCTACGAGCGGCAAGTACGAATCTTCACACGCTTGTAATTCATGGGCAGGGATAGCCTCATAATCAGTTTCCGGAGCGAGCATATTGTCAAATTCTTGATCAATAATTTGATATTTAGCATCTTTGGCAGATTTTGTATTGCCGTTGCGTGCATCCGCTGTGGTAATATTGTAGTTTGTATTATACGTGCTGTTAGCAGTTTCTTCTTTTTTATTTTTAGAACAGGCTGCTAAACCCAACGCAGCGACACACATAAGACATAAAATTTTTTTCATATACGCTCCTTGATATGGGGGCACAAAACTTCCCCTATTTTCATTATATATCATTTGGCACAAATTGGGGAAATTTTTTCGCTCTATGCACAAAGCACCTCCGCTTGCGGGAGGTGCTTTGTTGAGTTACTATCTAACAGATTTATTTTTCTTCGGTTTCTTCCGAAGTTTCTTCACTCGTACCAAACGAATCGGAGAGGAGTTCCCCTAACGTCGGGCGAGGAGCTTGTTTTAAGTATTGGGCCACTACCTTGCGGTTTTGGGCTTGATCATACTTTTTAATAGACAAGTTTAACGTGAAGGTTTCCGGATTTACGCCAATAACCAAAGCGGTAATGGTATCGCCTTCTTTGGCGTTAAAATCACGACCCATTTCAAAGGGGCTGATAAAGCCTTTCGTGTTGTTTTTGCCGATGGTGCATTCCACGCCGTATTCTTCAGATACTTTCGTAACTGTGGCTTTTACGGAACTCTTGTACGGATAGCGGCGTTTGAGGGCATCAGCCGGGTTGAGGAATAATTGTTTCAAACCAAATTCCAAACGCGGGGTTTCTTTGTCTAACTTCAATAATTTGGCTTTCAAGCGTTGCCCGCGGCGGAAATTAGAAATGGCCGTTTCGGGTTCTTTCCAAGCGATATTTTCTAAAGCAACCACCCCTTCAATCCCATGGAAGCGTAAGAAAAGTTTGTCCTTATCT
>ONQH01000110.1 GCA_900319885.1 Candidatus Avelusimicrobium ruminicola | reverse complement strand
AAACCGGGTAAATGCCACAGCGAGCTACACAGGAGCAGACCGAAATCTTGCCAGTTCTCTTTGTCTGTTTGCGGGAACATGATTGCTGCTATAGCACTTGCTGGGTGCTGTAGTAGTTAAATGCCTAGGGGTAAAGGGTTTGGCTAAAAGGAAGGATTGGCGTGGGCCGGCCGGTGCCAGGCTAAATAGCACTATCCACGCGTAGGGGAATTTGGTATAATAATACTATCTCGTTTGAGTAATTTAGTTTGAGTTATTGGAGTTTTATCATGGCAAAAAATAAGTATTCACACACCGTCTTACTTCCTAAGACTGATTTCCCCATGCGTGCGGGCCTGGCGCAGAAAGAGCCGGGTATCTTGGAATTTTGGAAGTCCATCAACCTCTACGAAGCAATGCTTAAAAAGAACGAAGATGGCAAACATTTCGTCCTGCACGACGGGCCGCCCTACGCCAACGGTAAAATCCATATCGGCCACGCACTGGATAAAACCATTAAAGACATCATCCTGAAGTCCCGCGCCATGACGGGGCACTACACACCGTACGTGCCGGGGTGGGATTGCCACGGTCTGCCCATTGAACAGGCGCTCTTAAAAGAACTCAAACAAGAGAAAAAACACATTACCGACGTGCCCGCATTTCGCACCAAAGCGCGCGCCTTTGCCGCCAAGTTTATTGACTTACAGCGCGAAGGCTTTAAGCGTTTAGGTGTGCAGGCCGATTGGGACAATCCGTACCTCACTATGGACAAACGCTACGAAGGCATCACCATTGGCGTGTTCCTGGATTTGATTGAAAAGGGCTACGTCTACAAGGGCCAAAAAACCATCACCTGGTGCCCCCATTGTGAAACGGCGCTGGCCGACGCGGAAACCGAATACAAAGACGTGTCTTCTCCGTCTATCTATTTACGCTTTAAGTTGGTGAGCGCGCCGCAGGAAATCTTTGGCGATTTGGACTATTCCAAACCCATAAGTCTAGCGGTGTGGACCACCACGCCGTGGACCATCCCGGCCAACCAAGCCGCGGCGGTGTCCAATACCGAGGATTACCTCATCTTGCAAGATGACGCCACGAAAGAGTATTACATTGTAGCCGAAAAGTTGGCGCTGGAGTTCACCAAAAACACCGGGCGCAACTGTCATCCCGCCGGTACCGTAGCCGGAGAAAAACTGGTCGGCCTAAAATACTATCACCCGCTTTCTAAGAAGGAAAACCCCGTCATCTGGACGGACTTTGTCACCATGGACGCCGGGGTGGGGGTAGTACATATTGCTCCCGGTCACGGCGAAGAAGACGCCCAGGCCGGCAAACAATGGAACTTGGAAACCTTCTGCCCGGTAGACGAGAAAGGGTGCTACACCAAAGATGCGGGCATCTTTGAAGGGATGCACGTATTTGAAGCCAACCCGCTGATGGTCAAAAAGTTAGACGAGTTAGGCGCGCTTATCAAAGAGCAAGAAATCACGCACAGTTATCCGCACTGCTGGCGTTGCCATAACCCGATTATTTTCCGTGCCACCGAACAGTGGTTTATGTCCATTGACAAAAACGGTCTGCGCGAAAAACTGATGAAGAATTTGGACGAAGTTACTTTCTATCCCGCTGCCGGCAAAGAGCGCATGCGTTCTATGATTGGCCTGCGCCCGGATTGGTGTTTGTCGCGCCAGCGTTTCTGGGGCAGCCCGGTGACGGTGTTGTACTGCAAATCGTGCGGTAAAGCGCAAGTAAACGCCAAACTCTTTGACTTTATCAAAACCCGCGCCCTAAACGAAGGGTCCGACTTCTGGTTTACCGACCCGGTGGAAAAACTCCACCCCGAAGGATACACCTGTGAGTGCGGCTGCGGCGAGTTCCGCAAAGAAACCGATATTTTAGACGTATGGTTGGACTCGGGCGTGTCCTGGGCGGCGGTACTCAAAGACCGCAAAATTACCTTCCCCGCGGATGTCTATTCCGAAGGGTCCGACCAGCACCGCGGCTGGTTCCAAAGTTCGTACATCCCGGCTTACACGCTGGAAAATACCGCCCCGTTTAAGACAATTCTCACCCACGGGATGGTGCTAGACGGCCAAGGCAAACCCATGCACAAATCAGCCGGCAACGCCGTTGACCCCGAAGATGTCGTGAGCAAATACGGGGCCGACATTTTGCGCTTGTGGGTGTCGCTAAGCGACTACCAGGGCGACGTACGCATCAGCGAAGAAATTTTGCAAGGGCCCATTGACACGTACCGCAAAATCCGCAACACGGTGCGCTACGCGCTGGGCAACCTCTACGATTACGACCCTGCCAAGCACAAAGTGCCCACCAAAGAACTGGCTGAAATGGATAAATACATGCTCGGCCGCCTCAACAGTATGATTGAGGAAGTACGTGCCGGGTACGAAGAATTTAACTTCCGCCGCGCCATGCGGGCGCTGACGGACTTTTGTATTTTGGACCTGTCCAGTTTTATGCTGGACGCGTCCAAAGACCGCCTCTACACGCTGGGAGCCAACGCCGCCGGACGGCGCAGTGCACAAACCGTGCTGGCGGAAATTGTGGTGGATATTTTGCAACTGATGGCGCCGGTACTCTCGTTCACGGCCGAAGAAGCGTGGCAGACCTTGCGCCAAACCGCCTTGGGGCGCGATTTTGCCCAAAGCATTTTCCTAACGAACTTGCCGGGCAATTCGTCGTTTATCCCGGATGAACGCTTGGAAACCAAGTGGAACGAAATCCGCCGCATCCGCGAAGGCGTACAAAAGTTTTTGGAAGAAGCCCGTGCAAAAAAGATTATCGGCTCGTCGTTAGAAGCCAAAGTCATTTTCAGCACGTGCGACCCCAGCACCCGCGCTTTCTTGGAAGAAACCCAAGAACTCTGGCCGGAAATTGCCATTGTGTCGCAAGTGGAAATCAAAGAAGGCAAGGACCCGCTGTTTGTGGAAATTGTCCACGCCACCGGGCACAAGTGCGCGCGTTGCTGGCAGTGGAAAGATGAAGTGGGCACGCTCAAAGAAGATGATTTGTGCCAACGCTGTGCCGACGTTTTGGCGCGCGAACAAATCCCCGCGGAGCCGGTACATGGGTAAGCAAGCGTGGGCCTGGATACGCAACCATAAAACGCTCCTGGGCGTGGCGGCCGTGTTACTGCTTATAGACCGCCTGAGCAAAGTGTGGGCGCTACTGTATCTGGCTGACAACGGGCCGGTGGTACTGGCTAAGTACTTTTGGCTAAACTACGTGGAAAATACCGGCGCGGCGTTTGGGATGTTTCAAAACGCCAACGCGCTACTAATCGTAGTCATGCTTTTAGTGATTGGCTATGTAATTTACAGTTGGAAGGAACTGAGCCGGTACGGGGCATTGGCTACGTGGGCGGCGGGACTGATTTTAACCGGTGCCTTGGGTAATTTGTATGATCGTTTTACGTTGGGATATGTAGTAGATTTTATTGACTGGCGCGTATGGCCCGTGTTTAACGTGGCGGATGCGTGTATTACGGTGGGAGCGGTGCTGTTAGGGATCTGCCTGGTGCGCCGCCGCCCCGTCAGCAAGGAGAATGCATGAAAAAATTAGTGGCAATCAGTGTCGTAAGTCTGTTTATGCTGGCGTGCGGGGGGGATAAGACGTTATTCCAAAAAGCACGACTGGCGCAAGCCAAAGGCAACTATGCCAAGGCACTTACGTTGTATAACCAACTCATCAAGCAAAACCCTACGCATACAGCGGCGTTGTCCAACCGGGCGTTGGTGTGGGAACGTATGCCCGCCAAAGATTCCGCCGAAAAAGCACAAAACCGCCAGCACGCCTTGGATGATTACTTGCGTGCCTTGGAAATCAACCCCAATTTGGCCGAAACCAGCAATAACTTGGGCGCGTTGTATATGGATATGGGGATGCGCGGATACGCCATTACCCAATTTTCGCACGCAATTCGCTTGCGTCCCACGTATTTCCAGGCGTTACTCAACCGCGCTACCGCTTATAGCAAAGTAGGCGATTACGTAAACGCCCAAAAAGATTTTAACGCCGCCGAGGCACTCCGCCCGCACAATACGGCTTTGCTTTATAACCGGGCGCAGATGTATACGGCTTTTGAAAAGTACGAAGCCGCCATTTACGATTTAACTCACGCCATCACCGTGGCCCCCAATAATGCCGACTTGTATGTGGCCC
>ONQH01000160.1 GCA_900319885.1 Candidatus Avelusimicrobium ruminicola | reverse complement strand
ACGGCCATAAATAAACCTTCACTTTGCGTTACACCCGGGATAAACCGATAGACGGGCTCGTTCCATCCAGTCAGTAAGGAACCGGTTATGTCCCACGATGGTTGAACGAGAACAGGCAAAATTTCCGCACCCAGTTCTTCGCAAATCCAGCGTACGTTCTCTTCATTTTCCCGCGTGTTAAACGTGCACGTGCTGTAAATGAGTAACCCGCCCGCACGCAAACAAGGCCAAATATCCGTTAAAATTTCGCGCTGACGTTTTTGGCACATGTGCACATTGGATAAACTCCACTCGTTTACTGCGTTTTCATCCCGCCGAAAAAGTCCTTCGCCCGAACAGGGTACGTCCGTCAATATGACGTCAAACACTACGCCCGCTTTGTGAAAATCACGCGGCAAATTGTGCGTAACCAAAACGCCCGGGTGACCCTGTTTTTGCATATTTTCGGTTAAAATACTGGCGCGGCGGCGGTCTACTTCGTTACTGACCAGTACGGACCCTGCCGGCAGGGCGGCGCGCATTAAGGTTGATTTCCCGCCGGGCGCGGCGCATAAATCCAGCGCGCTGACCGGTGTTGTAACCCATTGGCGTAATACCGTGTCTAAAAAGAGCGAGCCTGCCTCCTGCACGTAATACGTGCCTGCATGAAAGAGCGGATCCAAGGTGAAATTGGGGCGGTCTGTCAGCCAAAACGCATCTTGGCACCACGGAACAGGCGTGGCACTGGCAAAGGGAAATGGCACGGGTTTTTTCCACGGATTAAGGCGCACGCTGACCGGGGCAGTCCCTTCAAGTGCCTGTAAAAAACGCGCCCAACGCTCCGGTCCGAACAACGCGGAAGTGTACGTGGTAAAATCTGGCGGTAAGTTCATACTTTTATTTTACAATTATTTAGCGGGGTGCGGACATACGGGCCTCGTCTATATTTGCTAAAATATAGAGGTATGATAGACATTAAAACGCTCTCGTTCCACTTTGGCTTGCGCACCTTATTTGAGGATACCTCCGTGCTTATTCACGACGGGCAAAAAGTGGGCCTGGTGGGCCCGAACGGGTGCGGAAAATCCACCTTATTCAAACTGATTGAAGGCAAATTCTCGCCGGACGGGGGAAAGATAGAAATTTCCCGCGGTACGCAAATTGCCTCCGTGGCGCAGGATATTGCCGATCCGTCCGTATGTCTATTAGATTATGTTTTATCCGCCGATAAAGAACTGATGCGTTTGCAAAAAGAGTTGGAAAACCCGCAAATTACCGGCGAACGCATGGCCGAAGTATTTGACCGGCTGGAGTTTTTGGGCGCGCACAGTGCCCAAGCCCGCGCCAGTGCTATTTTAAGCGGCCTAGGGTTTGTTAACGAAGATTTTAAGCGTCCGTTAAAGGAATTTTCCGGCGGATGGCAAGTGCGTGCCAACGTAGCCGCGTGTTTGTATGCCCCGTCTAATTGTTTGCTGTTAGATGAACCCACTAACCACCTGGACCTTGAGACTGCCATGTGGCTGGAAAATTACCTGGTGCGCGTAGATAAAACCGTTTTTATTATTTCGCACGACCGTCATATTCTAAACCGCTTGTGTGACCACATTATCCACGTGGAAGAAGGGAAACTTAAACTCTACAATGGCAATTATGATACGTACGAACGTACCCGTGCCGCCGCCATAGAAGGGGCGAAATTGGCCGCCGCCAAGCACGAGCGCGTAGTAGCGCACTTGCAAAGTTTTGTGGATCGCTTTCGCTATAAAGCCACCAAAGCCAAGCAAGCGCAAAGCCGTCTTAAAATGATTGAAAAACTGGGCGACGCACCCGCTATTCCCAAAGACCCGGAAGCGCATTTTGAATTTCCGTCGCCGGAGAAATTAAATAATTCCCTCTTAACTATTGAAAACGGCGTCGCCGGATATGACGATAAACCCGTTTTGCAAAATTTAGATTTACGCATTGAGCCCGACGACCGTATTGCGCTACTGGGGGCAAACGGAAACGGGAAATCTACGCTGGCTAAAATTCTCTCGCACCGGCTTTTGTTAATGTCCGGCAAAATGACCACCGCCAAGAAAATGAAAATTGCCTATTTCTCCCAGCATCAAACGGAAGAATTGGACGTAGAAAAAACTCCGTACGAAATGTTAAGTGCGCAAATGCCCCTTTCCACGGAAACGCAAATTCGTGCTCAACTGGGGGCCTTTGGGTTAAACAAGGCCAAGAGCGATACACTTATTGGCAGTTTGTCCGGCGGGGAAAAGTCGCGCTTGTTACTAGCCCTCATTACCAAAGATGCGCCGCATTTACTGATTTTGGACGAACCTACGAACCACCTAGATATTCAATCGCGCGCGGCTTTAATAGAGGCACTGAATAATTACGAAGGCGCGGTGGTGCTTATCACGCACGATTTGCACGTC
>ONQH01000065.1:11470-12748 GCA_900319885.1 Candidatus Avelusimicrobium ruminicola | reverse complement strand
GTTATTGGCGGCGCCTGTTGCTTCTTATTTGATTTGGCATTTAACAAAAGGGAGTGTTTTTGCTACCGATCCTACGCTGGCCCAACGGACCTTGCTATGGGATATTCAGACCCGAAATTGGAGTGCCTCCCTGTGTCAAGTTTTTGGTGTCCCCTTGAATTGCTTGCCAACTCTGCAACCTACGCAAGCCGATTATGGCACGTATGTATATAAGGGCGTATCCATCCCTATTTGCGTATGTGTGGCTGACCAACAGGCGGCGGTGGCCTATCATGCCTTGCAAGCCGGGCAGACCACGGTTAACTATGGCACCGGCGCTTTTGTTTTGCATCATACAGGCACGCAACTAACCATACTGCCCGGGATGCTTTCCTCGGTAACGGCTACCCGAGATCTCACGAAACAAGCCTTCCTGTTAGAAGGACCTATTTTTACGGCAGGCAGTTTGCTGGAGTGGCTTAAGACGAAAAATATTGAAGTAAATTATAGTGATTTGGACCCAGTAGCTACTTCGGCGCAAAATCCTATTTTCCTTTTACCGGCCCTAGGAGGTTTAGGCGCGCCTTATTGGAATTACAAAGTAAGTGTGTCTATTGAAAATGTAACCCAAAACACGCAGTCCGCGGATTGGATAGCGGGCGCGTTGCGGGCGATCGCTTGTCGTGTGACAGATATTATTTCGTATTTGCGTCTAAATCACTTGGCTGTAGAATCCTTGATAACTTCCGGCGGATTAAGTAAAAGCGACTATTTATTGCAATCTCAAGCGAATGTGGCCGGGGTCCCGGTTTGGCAATTACCCGAAGTGGAAAGTACCGTTTTGGGCAGTGCCTATTTAGCTGCATACTACTTACAGGGAAATCTTCCCCCCTGGACGGTTCTCCCCCGACGTAAAATCTTGCCTACCGTTTCGGCATCTGCTTCACAAACACAATACCAACTCTGGCAGCAATTTGTGCGACGCCATCTTGCTGTGTAGTCTCGTCTGTACATTTTATATTCTCTATACGGAAAAAGGGCCTATTTTTTCCCTAGGTCCAAAGACCCTTGTGGATTAGGCATTACTCCACTAAAATATGAGTAGGGAAGATTATTATTTTTCGCCTTGTAGAGGAGAATATATGCAAAAAATCATTTCGTGTGTATTAAGTTTTACCCTAATTTTTATGAGCGTGGCCCCATCGTTAGCCGGCGTGACTATAAGAAGGCCGATTGCTAAGAAAGTGCGCTCTACTATGCGCGAAACGCCTCGTGAACCTATTAAGCGGGAAACGGTAA
>ONQH01000065.1:0-11428 GCA_900319885.1 Candidatus Avelusimicrobium ruminicola | reverse complement strand
ACTACTCCTCGGCACACAACCCCTGCTGTAAGACCTACTACTCCTCGTGCTGAAGGTAGAGTTTCGGCTACAACGCCCACGCAATCTCCTCGTACATCTTCCGTCGGTTCTGCCGCCTCTAAAGGACGCACTACCTTAAATGCCACCCAAACGCAAAGAGTTGTATTTAATAATGCAAGAACTTCGTTGCATACTACTTACGGAAGTTTGCTCCCGCAAGGCGGAACGATTTTAGATCACGCCAATCTAGCCGAACAACGTCTGATGATGTTGGCAGATTTTCCGATAAATGTATTAAATAAGACTGTTTCACCGGCTGATCTAACGAAAGGACTTGAATTTTATCGCAAAAACCTAGAATCTGTTAAATTTGATGCCCTACCGCAATCTTTGGCCTCCGCACCGCAAGCCGTGGAGGCTCTAGCGGAAACAGCCGTAAATATTTCTTCTTTAGGTTTAATTGGCGTAGCGGAACATGATGCGCCGATTCTTTTTGAATTGTATCAAAAATCGGTGGGTACCGCCGCGGAACCGCTTATTACTACGGTTACTTCCCACGCTTTGTTACGCTTAGAGGCCTATAAAGAATTAAGCAAAATGTCTGAAATTTCTTCCATCGCTCCTGAATTATGGGATGGAATTTCTTCGTATGCTAAGGCCAATAAGTTGACGCTGACGATTGCTAAAAAACAACGTACCGCAGTGGATATGGGGCCCTTCCAAGGTGCTTTGGAAAAATATGGTGATTTGCCCTCTTGTGCGGCGCGTTTAGATGAATTTTCTACTTTCCGTTATGCCAATGCAGGGAAAACCGTATCCGGCGATATGGAAGGCCGGTTGGCCCAAGGCGATATGGAAGGACAGTTTAGCATAGTAGATCCTGCTACGGAAAACGCTTCTCGTGAGTTATATGCCAGTGCTGGCGCGCCTGTAGCCCATACGGGTAAAGTGCAACCCGTGATGCAAGCACCTATTGAACACGCCGTAGCGGAAGAACCTGCTGTAGCCCAACAAGCGGCGGTAAACCCCAATCCGCAATATATTCAAACTACCGTTACCAATAAACTGGGCCAAGAAGTACAAAGTTGGAAGGAAAACCCGGATTATGTAGGCCCTAAAACCACGCCTTCTACCGGCAAGAATTTTAGTATATGGGATCGCATCCGTGTAGATGCGGCGAGTACCTTAGTAGGTTTACGCATGTTTGTTACGTCGCGCTATGGGTGGATGGGGTTATTCCCCGGTGCGGCTCCGTTAACAGCGGAAGCGGCTGTACATGAAGCCCCGGCTATGGAAATGGTGGAACATGTACGTACGGCTCAAAACAATTTTATCAGTTTGGAAGAGTTTAATGCCGGCCCGGGGGCCAGCGCGCGTACCGGTACCCCCAATACGGGTGGCATGGTGGCACAACAAGCCGCCGAACGTACCGTGCGTGAAAACGCGAAAGTTAAAACGCAAACACCTGCTACTTCTTCTGTAAGTCCGTCTGTGACTAACGCAGCGAGCAAGGCGCGTGCGGTAACCATGGGTGGAAAATCTACCAGTGGTATTGCGGCAAGTAGTTTAATCCCGATGCCTCGCTCTTGGCTCTATAAATTGACAGGCGCAACGGGAGCATCTTCTAGTAGTTTAAGAAAACAAGCGGATAAACAAGCCTTGGAAATTTTAAATTTAGGTGCACCATTACCTACTAGATTAGTTGCTATTTTACAAAGTGAAGCCTCAGAAAATGTAAAAGGAGAGGCATTGGTGCGGTTGTATAAGATGGGCAAGTTAAATGATATTCTACAACAATCTTTGACACCGGCGGCCTTAAATGCTGTGATCGAATTAGGACGTCAAGAAAATACAATCAACTTGGGTAAGCGCTTATATTCTCTTTATACAGAACAACTGATTTCCGATGGCGTAAACGCTATTTCGGATGCTGTAGAGCAAGATATATGGAATTCTGAATTAATGGATGTGGTGGGTGCTCCGGGATTTAGTAGCCAGGCTAGAGCGTTGGCAGAAGCTACGGAACAAATGCCTATTATGAGTGCAGAGGATATTGGAACCAATACATATATTGCTCCAGATGCTGATTTAAAACGCATCTACTCCGCATTTCGTACCGATTCTAACTTTGTTCAAGAACATATGCAAGGTACAGAGCGTGGTGATGTAATACACTACGATAAACATATCCCATTTTATTATCGTGATTCTAACGGTAACCTGAGTGAATCTCCGGTAGGTGTCTTGACGCAAATCCAGGCCAGTAAATATGGTAAATTATTATCGCGTATTCCATACTGGCTTAAATTCCCAAATTGGAAAAAACCTCGTTCCTGGTTCAAGAGATCCTCTTGGGGGGTAAAGTATATGGCAGATGATTCCGGGTTTGATATTCCTAAAGGATTTGTATTAGCCCTGGATGAAAATGGTCAATGGAAATTTGTAAAACAAAACAGAGAATTAGCTGAAAGCAACCCACTATCCGCTGCTCTACTTGCTAAAATAGAGACGGAAGGATCTGTGAAAGTAGGGTTGGCTACCCCCTACTCTACGACAGATATGTTGGCTATTGCCAAAATGCTAGAGATTAAAACTCAAGCCCAAAAAGCAGGAAAGCTAACGACTCCACTAACCTTTGAATTAGAGCTCAATGCGGCCGATTCCCTTAAACAGATGCTTACCTTATGGGGGTTATACATTGGGTTGGACTCCGGTGCATCTGTAGCAGGACTTTACAAAGGTGCAATTAGTTCTGTGGAGGGAGCTCCTGTGAATGCTGTGGGTAACCTTGTTCCTGGACAAGGGTATGCATCTCCTGGGGTGGCAGCGGCAATGGCTGGGTATTTACGTGATTGGGGAGTTAAAGCCTCTATGTATGGACTGTTTGCGATTGCTGCATTGGGGTTGGGTATTTCATTAGGTGTTTTCCATATGACAGGTTTTGAAAATCCGGAAACGTTAGGATTATGGAAGCCGGCCCTTCCTTTAGCTACAGCCATTTTTACAGGTAGTTTATTTGGCTTATTGCAACCTGTTGTGTTAGCTACCATTTACAAGGATCCGCTCGCTCGTCATGAGGCTAACTTGGAATTTGCCAGCACCAAGCAACTGTCTCGCATGGTTTTAACAGGTCTTACTTTCCTTTTCGGGTTAAAAGCATTGGGAGGTTTGTCTTGGACGATAGCCATCCCGTTTGCTTTTACCCTGTTGGGTATGACATTTATGTTGTTCATGAATACGCCGCTGGTTCGCTCGTCATCGGGTATAGCAGTTACTGATAAGACAGCTCTAAATCTATTGGCTAAAGTGCCTGAAGAGAATAAAAAAGACGAAATTAGTGATGAGCAAAAAAAGGCTGAGAAAAAAGAATTTAAGAAAAATTATAAAGATTTAATTGTGAAATCAGCTGCGGTAAAAGGCATTAGAGATCGTGTAATTAACGTGTATGCTGGTTATGCCCCCTTGTTGGCCATTGTTTCCCAAGTTGTTAATGCTGAAGGAGTTTTGCCTCTCATCGGAGGGCAGAAAATTGGGCAATTGGTCATGGTGGGCTTTATGGCCTGTTCGTATGCCATGCGTGAATGGGCGAAAAAAGCAGTCAAAACCGGCAAATATACGGACGACCAATTAACAGGTCTCTCGTTGCCCCTTTTGGCAGCTGCTTCAACGGCAGTTATGCTGTTGCCCTATAGTTCTATTGGTGCTATAGTTACTGCGTTGGCTGTAGCCGCTCTGTACATTGGTACGGCTGTACCTGGGCAATTGGATAATACCCGTATGCAGAATATTGTGTCTGGGAAAATTGCTTCGCTTAAGAAAGAAGTGCAGGCTGACCAAGAACTGAGTGCTGAAGAACGTGAAGCCAAATTAGACAAGTTAAATCGCCAAGAAAAAGATTGGAGCTTTAGAGCTGCTCGTTCCTATTCTTTGTATAATACCGGCGGGTTAATTGGTGTGGGGTTTGCCACGGCCATTGCCTATTTGTTATCAGATTCTCATGTGGCCGATGGCCTGTTGAAGGCAATACAAATGTATGGAGAAAACCCTGTGTTTACAATGGATCGCTTGATTTTCTTAGTATCCTCTGTAATATTGGGTGGACTGGCCTGGAGACATCGTGATTTGACCAAGGATTTTATAAAGGCATTCAGTACAGTTGAAATTAGCGAATCGGAAATTCAAGCCGGAAATGTAAATGCCCAAGCATTTGGTATTTCCCAAACTAACGTGGACGCTAATTTAGGACAATTAAACAAATCTATTGCAGATTTGAAGAAAAACTCCATTGACGGATTGACTTCGGAAATGAAACTGACTAAAATGCTTGAAGATTTAGTGAAGGTTCATAACCGTTTGTTAGCTGTCAAAGAGATCAGCGGTATGAATACGAACTTACAAGGTAGCTTTAATGACTTGATGAGTATTGCAAGGAGTTATCGTGAAGCATTAAAGAAAAATAATCCTTCCATTATGCTAGTCAATGAATTTAACAAATTCTGCGTAGCCTTGAGCAAAGATGGACAATTGGAAGAATTAGCGGATCATATGACTTATCGTGCAGAAGGAACTTATAAATTAGCAGAAGAAAATGTTAATTTTGAAAAAGCCAAAGATTTAATTCGTCACGATTTAGTGCAATTAGGGAATCGTATTTTGAACGGGACGGAAGTAAAGGAGAATACGTACCAATTGTTTAGTGAATATGTATACCGTGCGATAGATAACTTGCAAACCTATATGAGAGCTCATGAGGAAGATAATGCACGGGCCGAGGAATTAATTCAGGAATTAAATGGCATCTGCACTAAATTGCAACAGGCAGATACTGAAAACCACATCTTTAGTGATCCTAAATACTTTGGGCCTACTTCTGCGAAAGATATAGAACACTTAAGAAAGACATTAGATAAAGTTCCGTATGCTCTTTCCGTATCTAAAAACTAGAGCTCTACGTAAAAAAGATGGTGTTTTCATCCCCCTGCTAGCAGTTTTTAGCAGGGGATTTTTTTGGCGTAAATACCAACTGAAAATTGTCCGTTTTTTTGTTATAATGGAATTGTAGCGGTAATTGATTTGCCGCCAAAGCGTTACAAGCAGGAATACTTTTCCTTTTTCTAACGAGCGCGTATGCGGAGGGAATCCCATACCGGAAAGATGAAAAGTGCATCTGCTTATTTTATTACAGGAGACAATATGTTCGCAAAAATTGCAGATTGGTTCAAACCACTTCCGGACGCACAACCGCTTACTGATGAACAGGAAATTAAACGGTTGTATCGTTCTTGGCGTATTAAAATGTTCTTTTCCATGTACTTCGGGTATGCGTTATTCGCGTTTTTACCGTAGAACAGTTAGGGACGATCGGCTTTTTGATTTACTTGACATATGGTATTGGCAAATTTATTAGTGGTACCATTGCAGACCGTTGTAATATCAGCTCGGTTATGGCAACGGGGTTATTTGCTTCCTCAGTAATTAACATTCTCTTTGCTTTCTTACCTCAACTACAACATGTGCTGCCTTTCTCTATCACGTTTATGGCAGCCTTTTTGTGGGGCTTAAACGGGGCTGCCCAATCTATGGGGTTCCCGCCGGTAGCCAAAGGGCTTGTATACTGGTTCTCCCCCTCTGAACGTGCTACTAAATGGACGTTGTGGTCTTCTTCTCACACGTTTGGTGCTTTCTTTGTAGCGCAGTTAATCTCATTATTATTATGGCTCAAATGCGGATGGCAAATGGCCTTCTTGGTACCGGCCGCCATGGGTATTATCTACAGTATTTTTATGGTATATTATATGGCTGATACGCCCAAATCCGTAGGATTACCCGCTATTGAAATCTATCGCAACGACGTTATGCCCGTGAAACAAGAAAAAGCGGACATGACACAATGGGAAATTATTAAGAAATACGTACTGACCAACCCCTTCCTGTGGGCGTTGGCTATTTCTTACGTATTTATTTATTACGTACGCTTTGCTACGTTGGACTGGGCAACCACCTTCCTTAACCAAGAACGTGGTTTTACGGAAGCGGCGGCCGCGTCTGCCGCGTCTGCCATGCCTTTCTTAGGAATGCCCGGTGGTATCGTAGCCGGATATTTGGCAGACCGTTGGTTTGGGGGTCGTTGTACGCAAATGAACTTGATTTATTTGGCCATTTTAGCGGCTAGTTGCTGGGGATTCTATAAAGTAGCTTCTCCGGATGCTTTCTGGATGACCGCCGTTTTTGCGGCCTTGATTGGTTTCTTTGTAGATGGCCCTCAAAACTTGGCCGGTGGTGTGCAAGCCTCCCGTGTAACCGTGCAAAAAGCAGCCTCTGCGGCGTGCGGATTTACAGGGATGTTTGGGTATTTCGGTGCCATGTTATCCAGTAAAGGTGCGGCTTATATTAGCCAGCAATACGATTGGAAAGGGGTATATGTATCCTGTATTATTGCGTGTATTTTAGCAGGTGCTTGTATCGCTACCACGTGGAAGAAGGAAGCCGCTACCAAAGAAAAATAATTACTCCAAATTGTTTCATGAAAAACCCCCGTATTGGCGGGGGTTTTTCTATAGATACTAGGAAGAATCTACTTACACGCTGAGCACATAGAGCATATTGGTAGTGCCCGCTTTGCCAAAGGGAATCCCCGCGGTAACGACTACGTTATCCCCCTCTTTAGCAAGTTCTTGTGAAATAACCGCTTTGCGAGCCTCGCGGACCATATCATCAAAATTGCGCAAAGTCTCCACCACAATGGGTTTTACCCCCCATACCAAGGACAGTTGCCTGGCCGTAGTTACATTGGGCGTAAGGGCCAAAATAGGCACGCCGCCAGCCCGTTGCTTGGAAGCACGCAACGTAGTGGAGCCGGAATCGGTAAAAGTGACAATCACATTGGCGGTATCCATGTTCGTGGCCACGACGCTGGCCGCAGTAGTTACAGCCCCCTCTTTAGTGGAGTCATTGCGTCGTTCCAGCAAAACAAGTCCTTTCCGGTAGCGGTGATCGGCCTCTACCGTTTCAATAATGCGCCGCATGGTAGTTACTGCTTCAATGGGGTGTTCCCCTTGGGCGGTTTCAGCCGAAAGCATCACGGCATCTACCCCGTCATACACAGCGTTGGCTACGTCGGACGCTTCGGCCCGGGTAGGCATGACGTTATGAATCATAGATTCTAACATTTGGGTGGCCACAATGACGGGTTTGCCCGCTTTGCGGCAACCGGAAATAATTTTTTTCTGCAATACGGGAACCAGTTCCGGGCTTGTTTCCACGCCCAAATCTCCCCGGGCTACCATTACCACATCCGTTAAATCAATAATTTCGCGCAAATGATCTATGGCAGAGGGTTTTTCAATCTTGGCAATAATATGTGCCTGGGATTGCATAAGGCTACGTAATTCTGCAATATCTTTCGGATCTTGCACAAAAGAGAGACCGATAAAATCCGCTCCTAGTTGCTCGGCTATTTTCAAATCTTCCCGATCTTTTGGGGTAAGAGCCGAAATGGGGAGTTTGACTCCGGGAATATTGACCCCTTTTTTATTACTAAGGGGGCCCCCCGCCGTTACGGTACATTGGGCCGAGGTAGCGGTAAAAGAATTTACGCGCAAACGTACCACTCCGTCATTAAGTAGTAAGTCCATACCTTCATGCATGGCGGCAAAAATTTCAGGGTGCGGTAGACACACGCGGGTGGTATCGCCGGGTTGAGGATCCAAATCTACCTGAAAATTGGCCCCGGTATCAAGGGTAACCGCATAATCCTTAAACGTGCCAATGCGCAGTTTAGGCCCTTGTAAATCAAATAAAATGCCTAGGCTGCAATTATATTTTTGTTCCATTTTGCGGATGTTATTGACCCGTTCTTGATATTCCGGTAAAGACCCATGGCTGCAATTGCAGCGAAATACTGACACCCCCGCCAAAACCAGTTGTTCAATGGCTTTTTCGCTACTGGTATCGGGACCAATGGTGGCGACAATTTTGCAGAAATCACTATTTTTTAACATAAAATTTCCTTATCATAACAAAGTAATAGGCGCGTTGTTTCGCGCCATTTATATCTATTTTATTATTTTTTGAGACGGTTGTCATTATAAACTGCTACAATATAAATAAGAACGCTGGATGTTGGGCGTTTATTTTGAATATAGAGGAGAATTATGAAGAAAGTATTTTTTATCATGACGGCCCTACTGGTAGCAGGGGTTACCTTTGCCCAAGACGGCAAACAAGGTTGGCAAGTTGAACTAAAAAAATTAGCACTTGATTTGACCAGCACGGAAGTAAAACATGCCCGCGAATATGACGGCTTTTCCAATGCGCGTTTAACTTCCGATTCGCAAACCTCCGTACGCGGAAGTTGGGATTCTATTGCCGATTATCATGCAGAACATTACGTATGGACCAATAAACTTTTAATGGATTATGGACGTACGAAAATTCGCCCAGTGGACGGGGAATCGTTAACTAACGAAAATGCAGACCGCATCCTTTTTGAAACGGGGTATACGCAACGCTTATGGCACGTGGAAGATTTTTTGGGCGGTTTTGACGCGGGTCCGTTTGCGACCGTAGGCTATGAAACCGAATTTACCAAACCGCATCACTCCCCGCGCAAACGTGTATTACGGGGTATGGCCGGTGCTAAATTGTTTGACGGGAAATACCTTAAAAAACTGTATGCCGCAGTTGTGGGCGAACGAGATTTTACCTATTCCCCCTATTCCAGCAAACTAGCCTGGGAAGCCGGCATTGAATTGGAAGCCCCGGTACGCGAAGGGGTTACCTTCAAAACTGATGCCATGTTCCGCGACTATTTGGATGCTAGCGAAAGACATCCTACGGATTTGGATTGGGAATTTGAAGCCAATGCCCGTTTAGATGTACAACTTTACAAAAACTTGTTTGTGGCCCCGTTTATTAGTTATTATACGGCCCAAGGCAAGTATATTGGCCCGCGCGGCGAAAATGTGTACGTGGGCGTTTCTTTTAGTTTTAGCCATATTTTTAGCGAAGCAAAATAATTTCTATTTAACTAAACCCCAGTTCGCTGGGGTTTTTAAATATATTTTCACTTGAAATTTTGGGTATTAGTCGTATACTTAGAGTAAGGAGTTTTATAGGAGGGTTTATGAATCAAAAAGCATTTACATTAATTGAATTATTGGTAGTGGTGCTTATTATCGGTATTTTAGCCGCTATTGCACTGCCACTATATAACCAAGCGGTGCTTAAGGCGCGGGTCATGTCGGGGTTGGCCATTGGTAGATCTATGATGGACTCGCTGGATATGCACTATTTGGAGCATGGGGATTGGAGTACCGTGTACGATTGGAATAAATTTACAATCGGCGCTCCTTCAGGGGCCACGGATATTAACGGCAACGTATTGGCTCAATTACCCACGACGCATAAAACGTCTAAAAAGCAAAATTATATCTATTATAATATGGGCAACGGTATTGGTATTCGCTATGGGTTACTAACCGGCGGTGTACTGCATATGCGGGTTTGTAAAACACGTGGCGGAAACAACGACCAATGCGGTAACGATACAGGGAGTAATGATATTAACATTTATTTTTGTTCTCGCTATGCGGAACAGAAAAATTCCGGGGATCAAAAGAAATGTTATCAAATGGCGGGAAAGATCACGTGTACGTATGGTTCCAGCAAAGGCAATAAACTGGAAAAACAATGTACTCGGTTAGGAGCCAAAGTAGTCAAACAGGGAACCGCCGTATTTTAATAGGTAAACTGATAAAAACCCCCGCTCTATTGAGCGGGGGTTTTAACATTTAACTTATAAAAGTTATTTGTTTACGCTGGCCATGTGGGCAATGAGGTCGAGCACTTTGTTGGAGTAGCCGATTTCATTGTCGTACCAGGATACCACTTTTACAAAGGTATCAGTGAGGTACACGCCGGCATTGGCATCAAAGATAGAGGTGCGTTTGTCGCCCAAGAAATCAGAGGACACAACGCTATCTTCGGTGTAGCCCAAAATGCCTTTGAGTTCGCCTTCAGCGGCTTTCTTCATAGCAGCGCAGATGGCTTCTTTGGTAGCCGGTTTGGCCAAGTTTACGGTCAAATCTACTACGGATACGTCCAAGGTAGGAACGCGCATAGAGATACCAGTGAGTTTACCGTTGAGTTCCGGGATTACCTTACCCACGGCTTTAGCAGCACCCGTGGAAGAAGGAATAATGTTGCCGGAAGCCGCACGGCCACCGCGCCAGTCTTTCATAGACGGGCCGTCTACCGTTTTTTGGGTAGCGGTGGTGGAGTGTACGGTGGTCATTAAACCGTTTACGATACCGAAGTTGTCATGCAATACTTTGGCGATAGGGGCCAAGCAGTTGGTGGTGCAGGACGCGTTGGATACAAATTGGGTTCCTTTTACATAGGTTTTTTCGTTTACACCGACTACGAACATCGGGGTAGCGTCTTTAGAAGGAGCAGACATTACTACATATTTGGCACCCGCTTTGATGTGGGCTTCTGCTTTTTCTTGCGTCAAGAATAAACCGGTAGATTCTACTACGTATTCAGCGCCTACTTTGTCCCAAGCCAAGTTGGCCGGATCTTTTTCAGCGGTTACGCGGATTTTTTTGCCGTTTACAATGAGTTGGCTGTTGGCTACGTCGGCTTCTACGGTGCCTTCAAATTGGCCGTGCATGGTGTCATATTTAAGCATATAAGCCAAATAGTCAACCGGGCACAAGTCGTTAATTCCGACGATTTCAATGTCTTTGCGTTCTTGAGCCGCGCGGAATACAAAACGACCAATGCGGCCAAAACCGTTAATACCTACTTTAATCATATTGGTACTTCCTCCATGGATTTTAATAACTTACATATATATTTTACAAATTTTTAGGGGATGAAAAAAGTCCCCTTTGTTTAGGGGACTTTGAAAAGTGCTATTTAGTGCGGCGCGGATTCTTTTGTAATGCCTCCGGACTAAACGGATAGGGATAGTAATCTTTTAATTTCTTTTGTACAATCCGCTCCGGCTTTCCTGAAGATACATCCGCCGTGTAAATCGGCATAGCAGGAGGGCAAAATTCAGCCATTACTTGGCGACAGGCCCCACAGGGGGTGCTTAAGTCTCCCAACCCCTTTTGGCTAAATACAATGGCCAAGGCCTTAAATTCCCGTTCTCCGGCTGCTATGGCACTAAAAAGGGCCGTACGTTCGGCGCAGTTAGTAAGCCCAAAAGAAGCATTTTCAATATTGGTACCCCCGTAGATTTTGCCGCTGCCGGTAAGCACGGCGGCCCCTACCTTAAATTTAGAATAGGGAGAGTAGGAATTCTTTAGGGTGCGTGCGGCTACTGCAAATAATTCGTTGAGAATAGTGGGTTTTAATGTAGGCATAGAATCCTCCTAGGCTTTTTGGGTATCCTTAAACTGCATGGAGTAGAGCGCGGAAT
>ONQH01000093.1 GCA_900319885.1 Candidatus Avelusimicrobium ruminicola | reverse complement strand
AACGTGTCCAGCGGGGCACTGGCTTCGGGGGGAATATTCAAATTGAAATGGTGCATATATTTATTGGAAAGCGACTCGCTGGCAATCAAAATCACACGCATATATTTTTTACCCACGGGCGTTTGCCGGGCGGAAAATACATTGTATTGTTTGGCTAATTGCGTAATTTGCGGGTCCGGTTGCGGCGTGATATGCGCCTGCGGCTGGCGGGTGAGTACCGCACGCACCGTGTAGACGATAGACGGGGGCATCATATACGAACCGTAAAAATTTCCCGGTGCCGGCAATAACCACAAGGGGTTTGCCAGATAAAGAAAGGCCGTTCCTACCGCGCATACTAGCAAACGGTGAAAGGCCACTTTGCGGGTGGAATCTTTGAGTAAATAGCGCACCGAACCCACACTAAACAGGGCCAAAAATACTAAATAACTAATTACGCGCCAATCGGTTATAAAATTATAATCGCCGCCTTCTAACGTGTCCAGATATTTAGCCCCAAAACGCTCCTTAAAATACCACAACAGTACCAAGTCTGCTGTCATAGCCACATAATAAAAAAACATCACTATTCCCAAGAACCATTTGTTTTTAAGGCCTATGAGTTGCAGTGCAGATAAAATGAGTCCCAAAAATAAAAATTCACATAAAAACTTGACGAGTTCCGCCGGCACCAGTAAGGCGGGGTCGCTAACGCCCAGTTGGCTTAGTCCAAACCAACCTAATAAAACCGCGGGGAGAGAAAGTACCGTGAGTAATTGCCAAGTATGTTGAAAGGGTTTGAGAATCAGTTTAGTCATAAATTTCAGTTCTATTCCTACCTTATTAAATGATATAATTATTATATCTTATAACGAGGCCTTTTGGGGCTGGCTCGGTCATCGTGGCTGACATCCCCAATCGGAAAAACAAATGGAAAACCAAGACTTACAAATCAAGCGCCACTCGTGCGCGCATGTTATGGCGCAAGCGGTGCAGCAGTTATTCCCCGGTACGAAACTCGGCATCGGGCCAGCTATTGAAAATGGCTTTTATTACGATTTTGATTGCCCCAAGCAATTCACTCCCGAGGACTTAAAAGCCATTGAAACTAAGATGAAGGAAATCATCAAGGCCAAACAACCCTTTGAACGCAAAGAAATGACTAAGGCCCAAGCGCGCGAATTATTCACTAAGCGCGGCGAAACGTACAAACTGGAACTGCTGGAAGAATTAGAAGACGGAAATATTACGGTATATTTTAACGGCGATTATGCCGATTTGTGTCGTGGCCCGCACGTGGAACATACCGGCAAAATAAACAGTTTCAAATTAACCGCGATTGCCGGTGCCTATTGGCGCGGCGACGAGAAACGCCCCATGCTCCAGCGCATTTACGGCTTGTGCTTTGACAATAAAGACGAACTCAATGCCTACGTCAAACAGCAAGAAGAAGCCGCCAAACGTGACCACCGCAAACTCGGCCCGGAACTGGACCTGTTTAGCATTAACGACCACATTGGCCCCGGCTTAATTTTGATGCACCCCAAAGGCGGGATGCTACGCAAAATTTTGGAAGACTGGATTAAAGACCAAAACCTTAAACGCGGCTATGACTTGGTCGTCAGTCCGCATATTGCGCGTTATCACTTGTTTGAAATTAGCGGCCACGCGGGTTTTTATAGTGACAGTATGTTCAAGCCCATGGAAATTGATGAAGAAAAATATCAAATCAAACCCATGAACTGTCCGTTCCACGTGGAAATTTACAAAACGCACTTGCGCTCATACCGGGACTTGCCGCTACGCTTTAGCGAGTTAGGCACGGTGTACCGCTACGAACGTTCCGGCGCGTTGCACGGCCTTTTACGGGTACGCGGATTTACGCAAGATGATGCACATATTTTCTGCATGCCCGAGCAAGTAGAGAGCGAAGTTAAACAAGCCTTTGAATATGCCATGCATATTTTCAAAACGTTTGGTTTTGAAAAATACGCGGTGGAACTTTCCACGCGCGACCCGGAACACCCGGAACATTTTACCGGTGACGTAAAAGAATGGGAACGTGCCGAAAGTGCGCTCAAACGCGTGTTGGAAGAAAACCATATTCCGTACACCACGCACGCCGGGGAAGCCGCTTTCTACGGGCCGAAGATTGATATAAAGTGATGGATGCGATTGGCCGCTTGTGGCAGCTTTCCACCATCCAGTTTGATTTTAACTTGCCCGAACGCTTTGACTTGGAATACGTTGCGCCCGAAGGCAGAGAACGTCCGATTATGGTGCACCGCGCCATGTTTGGTAGTATTGAGCGTTTTATGGGGGTACTCATTGAACACTACGCGGGTTGGTTCCCGTTGTGGCTGGCCCCTGTGCAGATGAAAATCTTGACACTCACCGATGATCAAATTCCGTTTGCTCAGGAAGTAGCCGCCAAAATGAAAGCCGCCGGACTACGGGTGGAATTGGATATCCGCCCGGAAAAACTGGGCCTCAAAATCCGCGAAGCGCACATGCAGCGCATCCCGTACACCGCCATTATCGGCAAGAACGAAGCCGCCAACGGTACGCTTACGGTCCGCCTCAAAGACGGTACCAACACGCAACCGTTAACGGTGGAGGATGCCATTAAACAAATGCAAGAAGAGGTGAAGACGTTTAGTCTAAAAAACTTGCTGAAATAAACAAACTGATTGCAGAAGACCCCGCTCCCCGGAGCGGGGTTTTTTATAGGTCCAAAGACCCAGTACCCGGTAGGCCATTGGCTCCTGGAAATTTGTTTTCTTGTGTTTATACTATAAGTATAACAAGACGTAATTGGGGGAAAAGCATGAATAAAAGGATAGTCTTTGCTGTACTATTAAGTATGTTAGGGGTGGGCGTATATGCGCAATCAGCGCAGGTAGCACCCGAACCGGTTTTGTCAATTTCTGACGAAGGAATTGAAACATCCGCTTGGACGTTGTCTGCACAGCCGGGCGCATTACAACCGCAGGATCCGCTCATTGTGGAAGCCTCTATTGTGGGAAGAGATGACCGCCAAGAAATTACCGGTAGAGCCACGGGGTACGATAGAGGATCTGTGGTGCTTAGCACAAAATATAGAAAAGGGGGTTCAGGTTGCTCGGGCAGTATGATTTCCCCAAATGCAGTTTTAACAGCCGCCCATTGTATATTTAAGGATGGAGAATATGCCCAGCGCGTAGAAGTGTATGCGGTGGGTTTACCTCATGATAGCGGTAATGGTCAAACGATTATTCCGCGTACTCCCGAAATCCCCGGGCGGGAAAAACCCACCTTGCCGCCCAATCTCCAAGATTTATTGCGTAATCAAAAACGTTCCGGGGGGACGTCCTATCCGGGTACTGGCATTGATCGCTTGAAGCGACGGCTAATTTCCAAGGTCACTCGTGCACAGGCAGACGATGATGGACTGTCCAATCAATTGCGTAACAAATTTGGGGGGACGTCCATGCAAGGAATCCCGATGGCTACTGCCACCAAGATGTGGGCCGCCACCGAATATAGAAGATTAGGCGGACGTAACTATACCAATGAAGCCATTAAATATGACTATGCTGTCATTATTTTAGACAAACCGTTAGGCAATCAAACCGGCTATTACGGGATGACCTCCCGCGGACATAACGCCCTGAGAAATGCGCGCATTGACGTAATTGGCCGCGGCGGGGATAAACCGCTTAATACGTTATGGAAAAGCGCCGGCAAAGTAGGCCAAGTGCAATCCCGTGTGATTTTGCATAATGCCGATACGAAGGGGGGCAATAGCGGGGGATGTATCGTCACGCAGGACAACCCGGGCTACATTATTGCGCTGAATAATTATCATCATATTCCCGCAGACCCTGAGTCCATGAAAAGGCAACAATCGCCCGAAGGAACATATCCCAACGGAGGGTTACTTTTAACAGATAAGATTATCCGAGAAGTGTTAGACGTAATTGCTAAATAAAAAATCCCCGGGTCCGCCCCGGGGAATTTTTTTGTTTACTAAGAATTAGTCGTTAATTTCTTTAATTTCCACGTCAAAGGTTAACGTTTTGCCGGCTAACGGATGGTTGAAATCCAGCACTACTTCCGTGTCGGTAATTTCTTTAACGACCGCGCGGAAGGTATGCCCGGCGTTGGAAGCACCCACCATATCGCCCACTTTTAAGTGTTCGGCCCCGCCGATAGAGGTTTTGGGTACGCGGCGGATGGCTTCTTCTAATACTAAGCCGTAGCCTTCTTCGGGTTTAACGGTAACGGTTTTTTTGTCGCCCACGTTCATACCGGTCATTTCTTTTTCCAGCCCTTTAATAATATGCCCGGCCCCGTGGGTATATTCCAAGGGGGCGCGCCCGGCAGACGTATCGGCTACTTGTCCGTCTACAGTAAGGGTATAGTCAAATTTCACTTTGCTTCCGTCTTTAATCATAGTTTTCTCCTAATGCGGGATGTTTTATTGTAGCATATTATTCGTTACCAAAAATGGTATTTAATTGCCGGTTTACGCGGTAGAACGTAGCGCATTTGGGCATATCTTTGAGGCGTTTGGCCCCGATATACGTCATACAACTGCGGATGCCGCCCAGCAGGGTAAGCAAGGTGGGCTCTATTGGGCCGCGCAACGGGATTTCTACCACTTTGCCTTCACTGGCGCGGTATTTTTTAGTACCGCCGTAATGCAATTCTTGCGCGTAGGCGGAACTCATGCCATAGAATTTTTTGAAATGTTTTTCTTCCAGTACCATGGCGCAGTGGTCGTCATCTAGCAAGTTAACTTGCCCGGTTTGAAATATTTTGGTACTTGTCTCGCCGGCACTTTCTTCGTGGCCGGCCAGCATGCCGCCCAGCATCACAAAGTCCGCCCCGGCGCAAAGTGCTTTGCACACGTCCCCGGGTAC
>ONQH01000011.1 GCA_900319885.1 Candidatus Avelusimicrobium ruminicola | reverse complement strand
TGATAAAAAACCTGGGCAAAAGGCCCAGACTTTAGTAGGTCCTGTGGAAATTTACAAATGCTTTCTTTTCACTTTCATACGCGTAATGGCTTGTTTAATTTCCAGTTCCGCCAGTTCAAAGTCAATATCGGCATCTTGGCTAGATAACGAGTCTTTAAGGGCTTTGAGGCGTTGTTTTTCTTTTTCTTCGTCAATTTCTTCCGCCAAACCGGCACTTTCGGCAAAGACGTTTACCGTGTCTTTTAACACTTCGGCAAAACCGCCCAATACGGCAAATTCGTCTTCTTTACCGTCGGTTTTGTATCGTAACGAACCCATCCCCAACTGCACCACCGTTGGGATGTGACCGGGCAAAATACCCATTTCTCCCAGTAAAGCCGGCAAAATAACCATATCCACCGGCTTATCGGTGATTAGTTGTTTCTCAGGGGTGATTAGATTGAGTGTTACTTTTTTTTCAGCCATTACTCTTTATCCTTCACTTTTTCATATGCGGCCAGTACGTCTTCAATGCCGCCGCACATATAGAAACAGGATTCGGGGATATGGTCATATTCCCCGGCTACAATGCCTTTGAAGGCCTTAATCGTGTCTGCCAGTTTTACATATTTGCCCGGGTGGCCGGTAAATTGTTCGGCCACGCTAAACGGTTGCGAGAGAAACTTTTGGATACGGCGCGCACGGGCCACCGTCTTTTTATCTTCGTCCGAAAGTTCGTCCATCCCTAAAATGGCAATAATATCTTGCAAATCTTTGTACTTCTGCAGTACACGGCGCACACTCTGGGCAACCTCGTAGTGTTCCTGGCCCAAAATACGCGGGTCCAAAATGCGCGAGGTAGAAGCCAGCGGGTCCACAGCGGGGTAAATCCCCAAACTGGCAATTTGACGGTCCAGCACGGAGGTAGAATCCAAGTGTGTAAACGTAGCGGCCACCCCGGGGTCCGTTAAATCGTCCGCCGGCACATAAACTGCTTGAATAGACGTAATAGCTCCTTTTTTGGTGGACGTGATACGTTCTTGGAGCGCACCGATTTCCGTATTGAGTGTAGGCTGGTATCCTACCGCGGAAGGCATACGGCCCAACAAAGCGGATACTTCGCTGTTAGCCAGTACAAAGCGGAAAATGTTATCCAAAAAGAGTAGCACGTCTTGCCCTTTTACATCGCGGAAATACTCCGCTTGCGTAAGCGCGGTGAGGGCCACCTTGGCGCGGGCCCCTGGCGGTTCGTTCATTTGCCCGTACACGAGTACGGTTTTATCCAGTACGGTGGAACCGTCCGAAAGTTTAGACTCGCTCATTTCCAGCATTAAATCGTTTCCTTCGCGGCTACGTTCCCCCACACCACCAAAGACGGAACTTCCGTGGTGTTCGCGCGCCACGTTGTTAATCAGTTCCATAATAAGAACCGTTTTGCCTACACCGGCTCCGCCGAACAAACCTACTTTTCCCCCTTTCATGTACGGGGCGATAAGGTCAATTACTTTAATACCGGTTTCAAAAATTTCGGGGGTAGGGTTTTGGTCCGCCAGCGAGGGGGCCTCCCGGTGAATCGGCATTCGCATCGCGGCCTGAATATCGCCTTTATGATCTTGCGGTTTGCCCAATACATTGAGCAACCGCCCTAAACATTTCTCGCCCACCGGAACCGTTAACGGAGCACCCGTATCTACCGCTTTGGCACCGCGTTGCAGACCGTCGGTGCTTTCCAGTGACACACAGCGCACAATCCCGTCGCCCATTTGCTGGGCCACTTCAGCCACAATGTTGCGGCCACCGTCCATTTCTATTTCAATGGCGTTTTCAATAGCGGGCAAGTGATCTTGGGAAAATTCAATATCTACTGCCGCCCCGATAACTTGAATAACTTTTCCAGTTTGCATAATGTTTTCCTTTTAACTGTTTAGAGCTTCTGCCCCGTTGACAATATCTAAAATTTCGTTGGTAATACTGGCTTGACGTACCTTATTGAGTTTTACCCCCAAGGCAGTCACCAATTCACCGGCGTTTTTGCTGGCTGCATCCATGGCGTTCATCGTGGCGGCTAAGTTAGCCGCTTGCGATTCCAGCAGCACCCGGTACAAATTTGCCTTCAAAAGCCGCGGGACTAATAACTTGAAAATGGTCAGCATCCCCGGCTCAAACAAGAAACCGCTTTCTTCGCGTTCCTGTTGGATTTGCTCAAAATCAAAGGGGAGCCATTGTATTTGGCGAAGTGTTTGGCTGGCTAGTGACTTAAAATCATTATAAATAAGCGTAACCGAGGCCAGTTTTTCGTCTAAAAATGTTTTAAGCACCGCCTCCCCCAATAACTCCGCATGGGCATAGGATACCTTGGGGAAAATCCCTACACTTTCGTAGGTCATGTGCAAATTTTTCATTTTAAGACGGTTCAAAAAATCGCGTCCTTTTTTGCCAATAGCAAAGAGAAAAATCTCTTTGTCTTTATGTTCGCGTAAAAAGGCCAGCGTGCTACGCAAAATCACCGCGTTAAACGAACCGGTAAGGCCCTTATCCCCCGTAATCACAATCAGTCCAATTTTGTTGGGGTTGGCGGTTTTGTTGATAAAAATACGCCCGGCCCAACTTTCGCTTCCGTCTTGCGGCTGCGGCATAGACAAAATATCTTGTTTTAAGTCGTCCACCATTTCCAACATTTTTTGCGCAAAAGGACGCGCGTTTTGCATCGCCTCTTGCGCTTTGCGGATGCGCGCGTTGGAGATCATCTTCATCGTTTGCATGATCTGCTGGGTGGATTTGATGGCTTTGATATTTTGCCGTATGTCGCGCAAGGATTCCATTTATCTGTTTTCCGCTTTCAAAATTTTCACGTAATCGGCAATACCGGTTTCCAGGGTGTAATCGGGCGTGTAGCCGAGTTTTTCCTTGGATTTGGTAATATCCGCTTGCGTTTTGACCTGGAAGAAGGCCGAGTACGGGTTGTCAAAATATTCCGGCTCCAAGTTTGTGCCCATTTCTTTGTTAAGACACGCAATCATGGCGTTGTAATCGCGCGGAACGCCGGTAGCGGCGTTATACACGCCCGATTCTTTGCCGTTGTTCAACGCGCACAAGTTGATTTTGACAATATCTTTGACGTACACAAAATCGCGTTGTTGTTCGCCAAATTTGAACACGCGCGGCCGTTTGCCTTCCTTCATTTGCAAATACAGTTGATAGACCATGCTGGCCATTTTGCCCTTGTAATATTCGCCCGGTCCATAGACGTTAAAATAGCGTAGGCCAATCACCGTCATATCGTGGTTTTCTTCCACAAATTGACGGGCTACGTTATCCATAATCACTTTGGAAAACCCGTACACGTTTTCGGGGTGCGTGGGTTGTGTTTCCACGTTGGGCACAGGGCCGTTGCCGTACGTAGCGGCGGAAGAAGCATAAATTACTTTTTTAATACCACTCTTGGCGGCAAATTTTAATAATTTTTTGAACGCTTCTACGTTTTGTTCCATCATTTCCCGCTGATCCATTACAGTCGTGTCCGTGATGGCCCCTTCGTGGAAAATGGCGTCATAATAGGTGTCTTCAAATTGATACGTTAGTAAATCGGCCGCAATAACATCGCCCTTAAAGCCGATTAAGTTTTTGAAGTGTCCGTTTTTGCGGAAGTCGTCAATGACGGTAACTTCATGCCCTTGGGCTTCCAGCGTTTTGGCAATATTGCTGCCGATAAAACCGGCGCCCCCCGTTACGAGATATTTTTTTCTATTTTTAGCGTCCATAATTTCTCCTTAGGCCGGCTTAAAAACCGTCTTAAAATGGTCTAATACGTGTACAATTTTTTCTTCTACTTCTTGCGTTAATTCCAACGATTGGTTTAACGTGTCTAGTACGTCTTGCTGTTGGGCACGCACATACGCCAGTAGTTCTTTTTCATAGCGTAGTACATCGTGTACTTCCAACGCGTCTAAATAGCCGTGCGTGCCGGCGTATAACACCAATACTTCTTCGCCTACTTTTAGCGGAGCGTATTGGTTTTGTTTTAACAGTTCCGTCATACGTTTGCCGCGCGCAATTTGGCGTTGGGATTCTTTATCCAATTCCGAACCAAACTGCGCAAACCCGGCCAGTTCTTGGTATTGAGACAAGTCAATACGTAGCGTGCCGGCAATTTTACGTACCGTTTTACGCTGGGCACTGCCACCCACACGCGATACGGAAAGCCCCACGTTAATAGCCGGTTTAATACCGCTTAAAAACAGGTTGCTTTCCAAGTAAATTTGTCCATCCGTAATGGAAATTACGTTGGTGGGAATATAAGCGGACACGTCGTTGGCCTGCGTTTCAATAATGGGTAACGCGGTAAGCGAGCCGCCCCCGTTTTCTTTAGAGAGTTTGCAAGCCCGTTCCAGTAAGCGGGAGTGCAAATAGAACACATCTCCGGGGTAGGCTTCACGGCCTGGCGGACGGCGCAAGAGGAGTGACATTTGGCGATACGCCTGCGCGTGTTTAGACAAGTCATCATACACAATGAGCACGTCTTTGCCTTGCCACATAAAATACTCGCCAATGGCACAGCCGGCATACGGCGCAATATAGAGCATAGAGGCCGGGTCCGAAGCGGTGGCCGAAACAACGATCGTGTAATCCATCGCGCCAAAATCGGTCAAGGTTTTGACCACCTGGGCCACGGTACTTTGCTTTTGTCCTACCGCAACATAAATACAAATACAGCGTTCGCTTTCGGGAATATTTTTTTGATTGATAATCGCATCAATGGCGATAGCGGTTTTACCGGTTTGGCGATCCCCGATAATTAACTCGCGCTGGCCTTTGCCGATCGGCACCATGGCGTCAATGGCTTTAATCCCGGTTTGCAACGGTTGTTTGACCGGTTGACGGTCAATAATACCGGGGGCCACAATATCCAGCGGCATGGTCTTATCCGTGGTAATGGATCCTTTACCGTCCAGCGGGTTGCCCAACGGGTCTACCACGCGGCCAATCATCCCTTTGCCTACGAGGATGCTGATGACCTCGCCGGTACGCTTGACGGTGTCGCCTTCGTGCACCCGCGTATCGGGCCCCATCAGCACGCAACCTACGTTATCGTACTCCAGGTTCAGGGCCATGCCTTTTACCCCGTGGCCAAAATCTACCAATTCCGAGGCTTTGACGTTATTAAGTCCGTAAACACGGGCAATTCCGTCGCCTACTTGGATAACAGTCCCTACCTCATTGACGTCAATAGAGGTATCCAGTTTTTCAATTTTTTCTTTGATAATGTTTGTTATTTCTTCGGGTCTAATCGCCATAATATTACCCTTTCAAATCTTCCTGTAATTTAGCCAACCGGGTTTGAACACTCCCGTCAATCAGTTCGCCTTGGCACTCTAATTTTAAGCCGCCCAATAGCGAAGGATCCGTCTTAAATTGGGCTTTTACGGTTTTACCGTAGCGGGCAGACAAGGCGTTGAGGGCGGCGGCTTGCTGTGCCTGGCTAAGCACCCGCGCGGAAGTAACTATCGCACGGGAAATGCCTTGGCGGTCGTCTAATAACGTATGGACACGTTTGCAAATTTCGTGAAGTAAATTGTACCGCTTGGCATTGATAAGCACGGCAATAAACGCACTGGCTACCGGGAAATCTTTGAGTGCTTCCTGCAGCACTAATTTTTTATACACGGACGAGATACGCGGGTTTTGCATCTGCGCATCTACGCCGGCCAAAATTTGAGCGGCTCGGTCCAACTGCGCGGCGTTTTGCTGTGCCTGCTCCAGCGAGGTACTTAACCCATCATAGGCTGCGGCGTAACGGCAGGCCGCTATGCGTTGTTGACTATTCATACTATTTTTGTTGAACTTCTTGTAATACTTGTGCTACTATTTTGTCGGCGTTGGCGTCTTTCAAATCCTGCCCTATTACGCGCGAAGCCGCCAATACGCTAATAGAAGCAATCTCGCTGCGCACGTCGGCCAAGGCTTTGTTTTTTTCGGCTTCAATTTGTGCTTTGGCTTGCGCTACTAAACGGTCTGCCTGTTCTTGGGCTTGGGCTAAAAGTTGTTCTTTTTGCGTTTCGCCCACTTTTACCGCGGCGGCAATTTTTTGGGCCGCTTCGGTAGAAATTTGTGCCAAGCGATCGTCCAGTTCTTTTTTCAATTCTTCGGCAGATTGACGTGCATTTGCCGCGGTTTGTTTGTCGCTTTCTATCTGTTGTTCACGTTTTTCCAGGGCGTTAATCACGGGCCCCCAGGCAAACTTTTTAAGCAGATATACTAAAAGTAAAAAGTTACAAACCGTCAGCAATAATACGCCGTAGTCCGGCTTGAGTAAATTTTCCATACTCCCGTCCTAAAATTTATTTCATGACCATGGTTAACAAACAAATAACCAACCCTAACATGGCGGCCCCTTCTAACAAGGCGGCAATAATAATCATGGTTGTACGCAAATCACCGGCGGCACCGGGTTGGCGGGCGGAACCTTCCAATGCGGCGGTACCGATTTTACCTAACCCAAAACCGGCTCCTAACACGACTAGACCGGCACCCAGACCGGCGGCAATATATTTCAGTGCTACTAATTCCATACGTTTCTCCTTAGGGCAAATGGCCCCGTAAAATCAATGTGTGTGAATAACCGAGCCCGCAAAAATAGCGGTGAGCAAGGTAAACACGTACGCCTGTAAAAAGGCAACTAACAACTCCAAACACGTCATAAAAAGTTCTAACCCCATCGCCGGGATCAAAGCCCCGGCGCCGGCCGCTTTACTCATTTCCCCTACAATGAAGATGATGAGTAATAAACAAATCAGTACCATGTGGCCGGAAAGCATATTGGCAAATAAACGGATGGCCAACACGCAGGTTTTAATAATTAAACTGACTACTTCCAACGGGAAAAGAAGCGGCACCAACCAAGCCGGCGTGCCCGACGGGACAAACCCCTTCAAAAAGCCCACAAACCCGTGGTATTTGAGGCCGCTAAATACGATAAGCGCCCCCGAACACAACGCCAGCGCGGCGGTTACGGAGATATTGGATGTGGCGGTTTTCATCTCGGGGATCATCCCCACTAAATTGACAGACAAAATAAACAGAAATAACGTGCAAAAATACGGGAGCATGCCGCGCCCTTCTTTGCCCATATTGGGGAGCACAATCCCGCTGCGAATAAAACTAACATATTCTTCTAACAAAGTCGTCACTAAACGCCCCGCGCGGCTGGTATGTTTGCGGGCCGCCCACGCCAGGCCGATAAGCAAGAGCACGCTCACCGTAAAAATGGTAACCGAGTGCGTGGTAACCGGCAAACGCAATCCGCCCAGCACAACGCCCCAGTCGTGGTCCAAAATATGATGTGATATGGTTTCAGCTACGTCCATCTTTCTTACTCGCGTTTACTTGTTTGCTCGCTACAATAATGCGCGCCAACCCCAGTGCAAACCCCACCATCACGCCGCCGACTAAACACCACGGCAACGTGCCTAATTTTTGGTCTAGCCAATAGCCTACCGCCGCCCCTATAATTTCCAAGAGCGCAAATTCCGTTCCCAACGAGGTAATTTCCAGCTGATCTTTTGCAGAAAACGGACCTGGCGGCATGGGTAATTTTTCTCCTACACTAGGGGATAATTACATTATAAAAAAATTCGGCGTAAAATGCACTTGTTTTATGGGTAATTTTTCTGGGAAACATCCCATAAAAAACCCCGGCTAAACCGGGGAATTGTAAAAAAGCAAAACAGCCCGTTAAATTTCGTAAGTGAAAATTTTACACGCGTAGGGTTTGAGGACCATTTCCCACCCTTGTGACTTAAGTTCCGGCGTGAGGGTAAGTTCTTTTTGTTCCAGTTCTTCGCGCACGGTCTTGCTGACTACGCCTTTGAAAGGTACGCGGCACTGGGCGGGAGAATCGCTATAATTGATAAACACCATCTTGCCGGTATGGCGTTGACGCCACGTCCACGACAAAATATGCCGGCAAGATTCTTCCCCGGCATAGACGGGAACTGTTTCTTGCAAGGACCATTGCCCGCCATGAAAAGCCGGATCCGACACGATGGCTAAAATTTTCCAATAATACTGTTCTACGGCCTGGTCAATGGTAAAATCGTCGTTAATGTACTGTATCGGCATACGCTCGGGTCGGCCTAACAATTGGAACAAATGGAACAACCGCGCGCCGGGAAGTGTGGAAATAATCGTGGCGGCAGCGAGGGATTTTTCGCGCCCAAAGGCTTTTAACGGTTCTTCTTCGTCGTGATTGGCAATAAAGCGCAAGGAACGCATTTGGAACAAGTGCTCCGCGCGCAAGTGCCCGCGGATGCTATCGGCATTGGCAAAACGCAAGCGGTCATAAAGCACTTTATCGTAGGTATAATCAAAACCCAGTTCTTGGATATCCCACTCCAGGCCCCAGTATACTTCGGCGATAAAGACAAATTCTGGATGGGCGGCACGCACAGCATTAAGCGCCTGGGTCCAAAATTCTTCTTTGGGTAATTCCCCGCCGATAAATTCCCACCAGGTATCACGCTGTACTTTGTTTAACGACAGCATAGCCATATCACAGCGCACTCCGTCACACATAGAGGCCACCTGCAAGAGTTTTTGCGTCATGAATTCACGCGTTTGCGGGTTGAAATAGTTAAGTTGCGCGGTATCGGTCCACGGGGCAAAATACGGGTCACGCCCATGGGCGATATAGTGCCCGTTGGGGTTTTGGAAGAACCAATCCGCGTGGACGTGTGGCGCGTGGGTCCCCGTGGTAATAAACAATTCCGGGTGCTCCGTAACGACCGGCGCATCAATGGCGGTATGGTTGCCGACAAAATCCAAAAACAGTTGGATGCCGCGCTCGTTTAAGTTTTTGCGGAAAACGGACAAGGCTTCGTTGCCGCCCAAGGCTTCGTCTACCACATAATCATACACGGCATACGGAGAGGCAGTAACGTCTTCTTTTTTGAAATCGGGTTTTATGGCACTGATTTGGGTTTGAATCTCTTTGTGTTCGCGCGCAATTTTTTCAGCCGCCGGACTGTGTTTCCACACGCCCATAAGCCACACCGCATCAAACCCCATCTTTTGGATTTTTTCCCAAAAGCTGGCGGGCACGTCGGCCAATGTCAGTTTGCGGCCTTGTTCACGCTCGTAGCGGCGTAGCCAAGAACGCGCATTGATCTCTAAAATGTGTGGATTATTGCGCATGATTTCATCCCTCAATTTGTTATACCAATTTTCCGAGAAAGTTGTAAAGAGGTTTCAAAATGCCCGCCCCTACCAAGTAGAGACGGGCAAATTTTATGTATTTGAAGAAGATCGCTTACTTTTCTTCGGCGGTTTCTTCTTCGTCTTCGGTTTTCACTACCGGCGCGATACGGGCAATCTTGTCGCCTTCTTCCATACGTGCCAGCGTGACCCCCTGGGCGTTGCGGCCTACGGAGCGGATGTCCGCACAGCGCAAGCGGATGGTCATGCCTTTTTCGGTAATGATCATGAGGTCTTTGGATTCGTCCACCAGTTTAATACCCACCACTTTACCGTTGCGGGCCGAGGTCTTAATGGTAATGACCCCCATACCGCCGCGGTGTTGGCGTTTGTATTCGCTAAACTCGGTGCGTTTACCAAAACCGTTTTCGCACACAGACAGCACATCGGGCTGGGCGGAACCGTCGTTAGGCGCTTGTTCCATACCGACTACAATGTCTCCGTCTTCCAGGCTAATGGCGCGTACGCCGCGGGCCTGGCGGCCCATGGAACGTACTTCGTTTTCGTCAAAGCGGATGGACTTACCGTTTTGGGTAGCCACGATAATATCGCTCTTTCCAAACGTCATTTGTGCGCTGATAAGCACGTCGCCTTCGTCTAAACCGATAGCAATAATGCCCGAGCGGCGGATGTGTTCAAACTCTTTAAGCGCCACACGTTTGATGGTCCCCAAGCGGGTGCACAGCGTCAGATACGCTTGTTCGCTCGCGTCGTGCGCGGCGGGATTAAAGTCCTCAATGGCTAAGGTAGAGGTTACTTTTTCTTCGCCGGTGAGTTGCAGTAGGTTGACCAGCGCTTTGCCCTTGGACAAGCGATTGCCTTCGGGGATTTCAAACGCGCGCAGCGGGAACGCACGCCCGCGGTTAGTGAACATCAAAATGGTAGCGTGCGAAGACGTAATGAAGAGGTTCTCCATAAAGTCTTCTTCTTTAGTTTTGCTACCGATGATACCCTTGCCGCCGCGGTTTTGGCTGCGGTACGTGGAAAGCGGAATACGTTTAGCATACCCGTCATTGGAAATGGTGATGACCACGTCTTCCTTCTCAATGAAATCTTCCATGGAGAAGTCTTCCATGTCCGGGCCGATCTTCGTGCGGCGCGGATCGTCAAAATCTTTTTTGAGTTGGGTAAGTTCTTCTACAATGATGTCTAAAATCTTTTGCGGGCTGGCCAAAATGGCTTGTAAGTCAGCAATCAATTTTAAGAGGTCTTTGCGTTCGTTTTCAATCGCTAAACTGGAAAGTTGCGTGAGTTGATGTAAACGCATATCCAAAATGGCTTGCGATTGTACTTCGGTAAGCGTAAAGCGTTTCATCAAGGTAAATTTGGCCTCGGTCGGGTCTTTAGCGTTGCGGATAATGGCTACTACTTCGTCCATATTGGCAATAGCAATAAGCAACCCGTTCAAAATATGTTCGCGTTTTTGCGCTTTGTTGAGGTCAAATTTCGTACGGTTGGTGACAATTTCTTGACGGTGTTTCACGTACGCCTTCATCACTTCTTTGAGCGACAACACACGCGGACGACCGTCCACAATGGCAAGCATATTGACCGGGAAGGACGTTTGCAGTTGGGTATGTTTGAATAAGTGATTTAGCACTACTTGGGCGTTTCCGTCGCGTTTTACTTCAATCACCAGGCGCATCCCGCGGCGGTCCGACTCGTCGCGGATATCGGAAATATCCGTTACTTTTTTGTCACGCACCAAGCCCACGATAGATTCAATGAGTGAAGTTTTGTTTACTTGGTACGGAATAGCGGTTACCACAATGGCTTGGCGGCCGCCTTTGCGGTCTTCAATTTCGGTATCGGCTTGCACTTTCACGCTACCGTGACCGGTTTCAAAATATTCGTAAATGGCTTTCGTGCCGCGGATCGTGGCCCCGGTCGGGAAGTCCGGCCCTTTGATGATTTTCATCATCTCTTTGGTGGTAATATCGGGGTTTTTAATATACGCGATAATACCGTCGCACACTTCACCCAAATTGTGGGTGGGGATGTTGGTTGCCATACCTACAGCAATACCGGCAGAACCGTTTACCAAAAGGGCAGGAAGTTTCGCCGGCAAGACGGAAGGCTCTAATAAAGAACCGTCGTAGTTGGGGATCATTTTGACGGTGTCTTTATCCAAATCGTCTAACATCGTGTCGGAAATTTTTTCCAAGCGGCACTCCGTATAACGCATAGCGGCGGCGGAGTCTCCGTCAATGGAACCGAAGTTCCCCTGTCCGTCTACAAGCGGCTTTCTAATAGAGAAATCTTGCGCTAAACGCACCAGCGTATCGTATACGGCGGTATCTCCGTGCGGGTGATATTTACCGAGCACGTCCCCCACTACACGGGCAGATTTCTTGTACGGGCGGTTGTATTTAAGGCCCATTTCGTTCATAGAATAGAGTACCCGGCGGTGTACAGGTTTTAAGCCGTCGCGCACGTCCGGCAAGGCACGCCCTACGATTACGCTCATGGCGTAGTCAATGTAGTACGAGCGCATTTCCGTAGCGACGTCGCGCTGCTCAATATTTCCAAATAAATCTACGTTTACATTTTGTGTTGAGTTATTTTCACTCATGATTCAAATCTCCTAAAACGATTAAATATCCAAGTTTTTGACCTCTAGCGCGTGCGAGTAAATAAAGTCGCGGCGCGGTTCTACGCGGTCGCCCATCAGCATGGTGAACGCTTGCTCGGTATCGGCAGCGTCGTTAATTTTAACTTGGATGAGTTTGCGTTTGGACGGGTCCATGGTGGTTTCCCACAACTGTTCGGGGTTCATTTCCCCTAACCCTTTGTAGCGCTGAATAGTAGCACCGGAAGTGGCGGCATCCTTAACCGCTTTTAACAGTTCGGCTAAACTGTACACCAACACGTCCGTTTTGCCGTTATTGACTTTGAAAAGCGGATTTACGCGTTCTTTTTCGTTTTCAATGAGCGGATATTGTGCGAAGGTGAAACCAAAGGCTTCCATCTTCTTTTCGGCCGCTAAAAGTTTGCCAAATTCAAACAAACTTTGGTGTTCCGGCACGAGGGCAGAATCAGCTACCGCTTCAGCATCTACCCCATCGGCAATGAGTTCTTCGCGTTTTTCTTGTACGTATTGTT
>ONQH01000079.1 GCA_900319885.1 Candidatus Avelusimicrobium ruminicola | reverse complement strand
GTTAATTCACCCGCGATTTTGTACATGTTCGGGATCATCAAAAGTAAACCTTGGGAAGCAGTAAACGTGGTGGTGAGTGCCCCGGCTACTAAGGAACCGTGCACAGCCCCGGAAGCGCCGCCTTCGGATTGAAGTTCGTTTACGCTAGGGACGTTACCCCAGAGGTTGGTTTCGCCTTTGGCGCTTTTGGCGTCACAGATTTCGCCCATCGTGGAAGAAGGCGTAATCGGGTAAATAGCAATTACTTCGTTGGTAGCATGGGCGACGTGCGATACTGCTGTGTTGCCGTCCATAGCAACTAATTTAGCCATATAGAGAAGTCTCCTTGTTTAATGTAAAGCGGTTTGCATGAAAAACACGCAACACTGGACGTAATCCAGTACCTAAACATTATACCATTTTGAAAAATCTTTGAAAACCATTAAATAAGTGAATATTTAAGCAGAAAATGCCTACAAATCCGGTCCATTTGGCAAAAAAATCCCCTGCACATAGGCAGGGGAAAGGGTTATTGGTTAAAAACTTCCAAAATGAGCGAATTGGTTTCATGGATCCATCTTTCGGCAAAATTGCGGACCATGTATTCAAAATATCCTTGGGGCGAGAAAGTCAATACACCACCGTAGCGGTAATCTCGGATTGAAATATCATCTCCTTGCAGTTTTACTTCAAAAGTAAACGTATAGAAACGGACTTTCTGGTCAACTTCTTTGGCACGTTTGACTTCAAAGATTGCCGTTTCCAGTTCGCCATTTTCGTCAGCTAAATAATATGTGCGCGACGTAGAGGCATCCATTTTCCCGGGGGTGTCGTTCTTGTAGTTTAATTCGCGCGTTTGGCGGTAAGTTCCTTCTTCATCGCGCTCATATAAGTCGGCCCAAAAAAAGGTATCAAATAATTCTTCGGTATTACCGGCATTTTCTTCTTCTTGTACAGTTAAAGTGTATTTCCCTTGCGTGGGGGCTTTTTTCCCTCTAGAAAGTTCATGTTGGTAACTGTTGCTTCCTTGCGGAGAGGGAACAGATTCAAGGGGCACGCCCGTGAAATAGGTTTTCAGGGCAAAACAGGGAGCAGCCAATAAGACGGTGAGTGTGAGTAACAATAGTTTTTTCATGTTTTCATCTCCTTTCCTATATTTTACTGACTAAGTACGGTAAATCCCAGGGCCTTTGGACCTACACCCCCCAAAATTAGGGCCTATATTTTATAGGTCTTTGCGTGATTGCTTGATTCGTTTTTTTTATAATGGACTATATGCTAAAATAACTTCATATAAATGAAAGGAGTATATATGCAAAAGAAAAGTTGTTTTGCGGGTGGATTTACGCTCATAGAATTGTTGGTAGTGGTGCTAATTATCGGCATTTTGGCGGCGATTGCACTGCCGCAATATCAATTGGCGGTGGAAAAGGCGCGGGCTGTTCAAATGTTGCCTTTTATGCGTGCCGCTTATAATGCCTTGGCTCTGTATAAACTACGCCATGGAGCATATTACAAAAGCGATTATGGCTCGCTATCTTGGAACGATTTGGAGATAAAACCTTCCTCCGGGTTTGAAACGGATGATAATACCTCGGAATATTGGAACGAGCAGTGGTATTGTTTTCCCAATGAAGAATTGACGGGATATGTGTATTGTGATAGAGAGGACTCACAAGGGAACTATTTGTATGAGTTGTGGATGTTCCAACCGGATGAAGATAAGTATCCCGCCGCATTTGTAGGTAAACGAATTTGCATGTCGAATACGGACTTGGGTACCAAAGTATGTAAAGCGTTAGGCGGAAAAAAACTGGAGGTTGCCGGGTGGTCCAATATATACGAGTTTTAACGTTACTTGTTTTGACAAAAGAAAACCCGGGGAACAATTCCCCGGGTTTTTAGTTGCATAGTTTTTACAGCGTAGATAAATACCGCTCTAATTCATAACTGGATACATGCGTGCGGTAACAGTCCCACTCAATATCTTTGTTGGCAATGAACTTTTCAAAGGTATGTTCGCCTAAGATTTTTTTGACCAGTTCTGAATTGCGCGTGTAGTTCACCGCTTCGTACAAATAAGCCGGCAACGTATCAATTTGATGCGCGGCGCGTTCTTCCTTAGTCATGCGAAAAATGTTTTCTTCGGTAATAGGCGGCGCTTGCAATTTGCGTTGAATCCCGTCTAATCCGGCCCCTAACATCACCGCAAACGTGAGATACGGGTTGCAGGCCGGGTCCGGGAAGCGGCACTCAATGCGTGTGGCATTGGGTTTGCCGATTTTTACTTGCGGGATACGCACCAGCGTACTGCGGTTTTTGCGGCCCCAAGCAATATAAGCGGGGGCTTCGTAGCCGGGCACTAAACGTTTATAAGAGTTTACCCACTGATTAGTTACGGAACAAATTTCTTTGACGTGGGTCAAAATGCCGGCAATATAATGGCGGGCGACGGGCGATAAATACAAGGGGTCATTTTCGTCAAAAAACGCGTTAGAACCGTTCTTGAAAAGCGATTGGTGTACATGCATGCCGCTACCGTTAATTTTGGCAATCGGTTTAGGCATAAACGTGGCATAGACCCCATTGGCTGCGGCCACTTGCTTAACGACGGTGCGATAAGTGATTACTTGGTCGGCCATTTTCATGGCTTCGTCGTAGCGTAAATCAATTTCGTGCTGGGAGGGGGAGACCTCGTGGTGGGAATATTCCACGCGAATCCCTAATTTTTCCAACATTTGCATCGTTTGGCGGCGAATCGCGTACGAACGGTCCAGCGGGATCGTATCAAAATACCCGGCACTGTCTAAGAGTTCGGTGCTTTTATCGTCCTTAAAATAAAAATATTCCAGTTCCGGGCCCACCATAAATTGGTCAAAGCCGGCCTTTTTCATTTCTTCCAAATTGCGTTTGAGGATGTAGCGCGGGTCGCCTTCAAATTGTTTCCCGTCCGTCGTTTTAATATCGCAGAAAAAACGCGCAATCGGGGCACCGGTAAACTCAGGCGGGAACATTTGGAAAGTGTCCAAATCCGGGATGGCTACCAGGTCGGATTCCCACACACGCGCAAACCCTTCTACGGAAGAACCGTCCAACCCCATCCCTTCGGTCATGGCGTATTCAAATTCGCGGTAGGAAACAGAAATGGATTTAAGTTTACCCAAAATATCTACAAACCACAGTTTAAGTACCTGGATGTTATTCTGTTCGGTTAATTTTAAGATTTCTTTAATTTTTTCTCGTTCTTCTGCGCTGCGTTGGTACATGAAAGCCACTCCTCTTTAATATAAGTGTATTGTACCTTTTTTTGATATTTTAAAGGAAACTCTCGCCCAAGGTGGGCGAGAGTTGGGAGGAATGTTTCTTGGTTATTTGGCAACTTGAGGTTGCGTTTTAGGACAAGGACAAAGCGTTTTTTCATCCGGGTTAGCCACCGGTTCTTGCTGTTTGGGGGCGCAAGTGCACTTGTGGGCCCGTTTGTATACCTCTTGCGTATAATCAAAAGGGTTTGTTATATCTTCCGGATCCAGGGTGTTGAGCATTTGTTGTACTTCGGTTTCGGCTCTCACCCAATCTTCCGGTGTAGGCTGGTAGGATTGGCAACTGCAAGCCGGGGTTTGTTTTTCCGCTTGCGCTTGGGCATCGGTCTCTGCCACGCGTTGCGCAACAATCCGTTCTAATTGCTCTATTTTCTGGGAGGTATTAGACGGCACTTCTACGTCGTTGCGTTTAAGTTGCAGTTTGCCGTTACTTTTGCGTGCAATCTTCCCTTGGGGCGCTTTTTTGGTAAGTGTGCCCTTGTATTTGGTCCGCGCTAATTGTTTGGCTTTGGCGGTTTGATTGTACAGAGTCTCCGCTTGCGCCAGTGTCGGGAATACACAACAACCGGCTAGTAGAATTGATAAGGTCCATTTCGCAGTATTCATGTGTCACCTCTTTTTATTGAACCAATTCTTCTTCCGGCAAGAATAATAACAAGGCAATTTCAACTTCTTCTTGGCTTAATTTGCCGGTTTGGGCAAAATGATGCAAAGAAGTAATTACCATCATAAGCATCAGTTGATCGCTCAAATCTTGCTTGGTGAATTCTTGGTCAGTCGGTTGGCCTAAAGAGGCTAACATTTGTTTCATTTGTTGATTAAATTCATTGACATCTACTTGTTCAACAATGGGATTTACAATTACTTCTAACGCGGCAGATAATTGGTCGCGGTAAGTTTCTAATTGTTTTTCTTGCGTAGGGGTTAAATCTTCGGCACCACTTTCACCAAATTCTTTTACTACGGTAATCATCCCTTTAAGAGGCGGCAGAACCGTTTGGTCAAAGGTTCTATTGAGTTCCTCCATTTGGGCGGCATATTGTTGCATGGCATCCGCCGCGGGAGAATTTTCCTCCAACGTGGCAGGTAAAGCAAACGACACGGATGCTACAACTACGGCTAACAACGACACGAACCACTTTTTTAGTTGCATACGATTCCTCCTGATTGGTAATCTTATTGTAGTATAGATTGTTTGGATGTCTCTTGCGAGGGCCTTTGGGCCCATATTTAGGGTTTATTTGGGCCTATTGTTAGTAGGGTCTTTTGCGCAAGTTGCGGCAATAAACTATAATATAGATATGATTATACCTACAATTATTGACAAAAATGTTGGATATGATATTTTTTCCCGCCTGTTAAAAGATCGCATTATCTTTGTAGGCGGCCGCGAAGGCGAAGTAGATACTGCCAGTGCCAATATGATTATTGCCCAGCTCCTCTATTTGGATGCGGACGACCCGAACCGGGAAATCAACCTTTATATTAACTCGCCCGGCGGGATGGTTACGGCGGGGTTGGCTATTTACGATACTATGCAATTTATCAAAGCCCCTATTACCACTATTTGTATGGGTCAAGCCATGAGTTTTGGCGCGGTCCTGTTGGCGGCCGGTTCTAAAGGCAAACGCTATGCCTTGCCACATGCACGCATTATGATTCACCAACCCTTAATTTGGGGTGGCGGCATTTCCGGCCAAGTGACCGATATTGAAATTGAAGCACAGGAACTGCACAAAAACAAAGAACACTTGCTGGATATTTTGGCGCACCACACGGGTCAAGATAAAGAAAAAATCCGCCGCGATAGTGAACGCAACTATTACATGTCCGCGCAAGAGGCCAAAGAATACGGCTTAATTGATGCCGTATTGGAATTAAAAAAATAACTAAGCCTGTATTGCAAAGAAAAGTATTTCTTTCGTCAAGGCCCACGTCTATGCGTGGG
>ONQH01000099.1 GCA_900319885.1 Candidatus Avelusimicrobium ruminicola | reverse complement strand
TGTAATAAGACTTTAACTACGTTCATGCCCCGTAAAAAAACAAATTGTTCTTGGGCATTGATAGCAGCAATAAAGATATGCGATGGAATAGCAACGGCGATGTTAAGCAGCATAATGAGAAAAATGTGTTTAGCAATTAATAAGTCTTGAGCCGATAACGTATTTCCATACAAAGGGGTAATAAATAAATAGAATATGGATCCAAGTGCCACCAGTATTACTGAGATGAAAAGATAGAGCGTATGGGACGTATCAATAATTTTTTGTGCACGCTGCGTATTTTGTGTAGCATAAGCTTGGGATAAATAACGTGTTGTTGCATTGGCAAGACCAAAGTCCATAATAGACAAATAAGCAATCAAGGACCCCATTAATTGATAAATGCCATATTGGTCCTTTGTAAGATAATACAACAACATTGGCACATAGACCAGAGCGATAATACTGCTCAGGCCCATAGATATATACGATAATGCAACACCCGCTTTACGTTGATTCATAATAATCTTAAATAAAAATTTTCAAGTTGTTTGGTAAGTGTGGATATCTCAAAGCCTTTCTCGGCCGCTTCTTTATCGCGCGAAACACGCTTGACGCCCGCTTGTGCAAGTGTTACTTCGGCCCATTTTTCGGCAGATTCCTCCAAACTGATACGATGGCATAATTCGGGTGCGATTTCTATTTCCTGTGGTAAATTGGCCGAAAACACACATGGCAGGCCCGCTATTTGTGCCTCAGTAAGCACCATGCCCAACCCTTCAAACAAAGAGGGAAACAAGAATACATCCATAGCCTGGTAATAATCCTGGGGATTAGGAACTACACCTGTAAAAATTACTGCATCTGTCAACCCAAGTTGGTTCACTTGTTGCTGAATTTTCTCTCTTAAATGGCCATCTCCCAGTAGAAGTAAGCGGGCTGTAGAATTTTTCTTATATATTCCTTCAAAAATCTTTATTAAGAATACGTGATTTTTCTGATTATCAAAACGGCCAGCGTGTCCAATTACAAACTTATCTGTTAAATTGAGCTCTTTGCGCATTAAGTGACGCTTTTCCTCATCATATACGAAAATTTTGGTGTTGCGTGCGTTAGGAATCAAACGAAAACTCGGTTTTTTTGAAATATTTTTGCCATATAAATATTCTCCGGCTTGAATAGAACACGCACAATGATAATCAGCTACCCAACGCAAGGGATATAATGCTAATTTCTCAGCATACTTTTTAAAAAAGGAAAGTTGCGGATAAGCAATATGACTATGCGCAATAGTGGTACACCCGTTCAACTTGGCAATCAGTAAATAAAGCGAAATATAGGCCTTCATATGGCCATGCACTATCTTATATTCGGGGTGTTCTTTGAAAAACCGGTTCCACCAGCGGATGTAGGCAAGAGGGCCCACTTTTTTAAATTGTGGTGCTTGATACACCCGATTTCCTTTTTCTTTGACAAACGGCACGAACGAAGACGCATAACCTTGATGAACCACAAAATCAATCTGCACACGGGAGCGGTCCATGTTTTCAAAAATAGACATAACCACACTTTGGATACCCCCACGGCCCTCCAACAGGTCACTTACTATATATAAGACATATTCGGGTTGGTTAGGCATGCTTGTTCTCCTGTGAAAATGTTAGTAAATTACCTATATTTTTATCCCATTCTTGTGGTGTAAACTCTTCCAATCCGGAACCGGGATAAAACGTCATTTCCCCAAAATATATTTTTCCCTTAATTGAGTAAAAATCCACCCGTACAAAGGGAATATCTTTTGAAAGTTTTTCTGCCAACTCTACCATCTCATCATAATTTAAGGGTTTAGTTATAGGGGTTTTACTGCGCGGATAATGTCGTTCAAAGGGCATTATATCCCAGTTTGCATCATAAAACGTTACTTTTAACCCGTCTTTAGAAAAGCGCTCCGTACAGGTAAAAGAACATTTAACCTTTCCATTAAAAACCATAAATTTGTAATCATTTAACTGATGATTGTCGTCTTCCATATATTTTTCGGCAATAATGCACGGTTTTACGTTTTTGTACGGCCACTCGCGCCCATACCAATAGCCATTATTTTTCAATGCACGGGATAGTTTGTCCACTGCGGCTTGTCTATCTAACTTAGACTTATCTTTGCAAATGACAAGCCCCCCGGAATCGTGATTCACCTTCAGCACAAATTGCTCCGGCAGGACATCAAAATCAATATCCTCGGCTTTTTTCCATACCGCAAGTGTGGGGATAATATACTGTTCCCCAATCTTATCGGCCACCCATTTTTTAACAGCGTATTTATCCACTAGGGTAGTATAAAGCGGATTATGGTCATGCAATTTAAGCCACTGGAGTTTTTCATTAAACGTTTGCGGATTTTTGAAATTCGCGAAACGGTGAAAATGATGAAAATATTGCATTTGGATGTAAACTCTATCGGGTATTAAACGTAGCAGGGTGCGAAAGCGAGATGTCATAATTATTCCCCGTATTCTCCTTTAGATGATTTAAAATTTCTTCATATATTTGATGACTTTGCTGGGCAATTTTATCCCAGTCATACTGCTCAGCCAAAGCGCGGGCATGAGCGCTTTTTTGTGCAAATTGCGCGCGTTCATTGAGTATTTTGGTAAGAGCGGCCGCAATACTATCCACCGTATTATCGGCCGTCCAACCAGCACCAAATTTTTCAATTTCCTCGCGCATATTGGTGCCTGTGGTAACGACACATGGCAACCCATAGGCTAGTGCCTCAATAAGGCCCATAGGGTGCCCTTCAAAGCGTGAGGTCATCACAAAAATATCCGCCTCTTGCAATACGCGTGCTTTCTCTGCGCCAAACACCGCTCCCTTATATGAAATCAAATCACTCAGTTTTAAGTTGGCAATACGTTCTTTAAGAGGTTCCAACGAGTTATGCCGGTCAGGACCGTAAATGTCCAACGTAAAGTGTGCGCTTCGCAATTGATTTTGAAGTTTTCCCATAGCCTCTACCAGCAAATCCAACCCTTTTTGATATTTTTCCACACGCCCCACATAAACGGTCCGAAGGCACTTGGCCGAGAAAACTTTATTTTGCAACACAGGTAAGGAAATTCCATTGGGTATTACAAAGGAATTTGTATTCCAGCCCGGGCCGGACTCCACCTGTTCTTGCTGAGTCAAATATTGTATAGCGGCGGCCTTACGTACCATACGCTTAAAATAGAGAACGTTACCCAGCCACTTTTTAAGAGGTTTATGTTGCTGGGCCTGCTTGGTAAAATTACTACGCGGAATAATGATATAGGGAATATGTTGTTTTTGCGCGGCTGCAATGATTTTATTGGCAAAATGCATATAGCACATCTCTACAACAATCAAATCAGGCTGGTTAAACGGAGCGGGCAAATCGTTTAGGCGGCCGGAAGGGATATCCGTCAAATTTAGCACGGGCAATTTGTTATCAATCCAGGCTTGCGGCTTATTATAGTTATTGTTAAACCATAGCAAGTTGTCTATTTTGGCTTGCGCGGCCACCTGAGCCGGGATGCTGTACGTAGGCCCCGCGGCCCGATCCCCCGTAATTTTAGACAGAAACAAAATAGTAAGTTTTTCCTTCATACTAATATCCCCTTACGCGTTGGGGCATATACTGCCAAAACCATTTCGTCATAGTAAAACTAATAGCACAGGCTACGCCAAAGGCGCTCACAGGCAGGGGTTTCGGATGCCGCAATAAAATCCACAAATTCCGGCGCAACTCTTGTTGCATTGGTTTAATAATAGTCCAATCATTAAAATTTGAATTCATCATCCGCTTAAAGAATCCGCAAATATGTCCCAAACGTTCCCGCTGGAGCAAACGCAAGATACGTTTGCTCTTAAAAGTTTTGGCATCTGCCACAAATTCATCAAACACCTTAAAATAATCTAACTGCTTATGGGTAAATTTCCCTTTGCTGATACTGTTTTCATTGCAGCGGTTGTAGTAATAAAGCGGGGCATTATACACGGCGACCTTATCCATGCGCTGAAGCAACCGATACAGTATCCAAATATCCTCGTAAACCATACCTACCGGGAACAAAGCGTATTCAAATAGAGAGCGGTGATATAATTTATCGGCTACATATCTATCCATTTTTACCAGGAGCAATTCCAGAGACTCCTCGGCTGTAAAATTTCCGTGCGAGGCCGCAAATACTTTTTTTTCGTTCGGCTTGAGTGAAATTTGGTTCTGGCATATCCCTTCCGGGAACACCTCATATATGCCTACCACCGCAATAAGGGCATTATTCTCCCGTGCAGTTTGTAGCAAATTTTCAATAAATGTTGCGTCCACCCAGTCGTCACTATCTATAAAGGAAATATACTCTCCCTTTGCCGCCGCAATCCCTACATTACGCACCGCCGAAATACCCTGATTTTGCTGATGAATTACTTTTACGCGCGCCTCTTTTTGCGCGTATTGGTCGCAAATTTCTCCACTACTGTCCGCCGAACCATCATCTACCAGGATAATTTCCAAATCCTTATAATCCTGTTCAATGACCGATCTTATACAATCTTCAAGATATGCTTCCACGTTATAAAATGGAATAATAAT
>ONQH01000063.1 GCA_900319885.1 Candidatus Avelusimicrobium ruminicola | reverse complement strand
GCTTGCCTTAAATCGCGCTGTATATGAACTTCTGAAAGCGGATCATTGGGCTCCTCAAGAGTAGTAAGGTCCCCGGTTTGACACATCACGCCGATAAACGCTATCCTATATATATGAAGCAAACCTTTGCTATTACCGGGATGAGTTGCGCGGCGTGTCAAATGCACGTAGAGAAAGCTGTGCGTGCCTTGCCCGGTGTAGAACAAGCGGATGTTAACCTGCTACAGAACCGGCTTGTTATCAGGTATGATGAAGGCAAGACTTCCTCTCAACAAATTATCCAAGCAGTAGAAAATGCCGGTTACGGGGCGCAGGAAATGGTTGCTTCGTCATCGGTCGGGGCGGATCCGTTGTCCCAAGCCGCGCAGTTAAAACGTCGCTTTTTCTATTCTGTCATTTTGCTGATCCCTTTGATGATTATATCGATGCGTCATCTGCCCAGCCTTGCGTGGGTGCAGTTTGTATTAACTATCCCCATTTTAGGGCTTAACCGCGCTTTTTTTATACGCGGGTTCGGTCAACTCTTCAAGCGCACCCCTACTATGGATAGTTTGGTGGCGTTAGGGGCCACCGCGGCATTGGGGCAGAGTGTGTGGGCCTGGTGTACCCACCAACCGGATGGCTTATACTTTGAGTCCGCCGCTATGATTGTGACACTGGTAACATTGGGGAAGTGGCTGGAAGCGCGGGCCAAATCTAAAACTACCGATGCAATAGAAGGCCTTGTAAAACTTCTCCCCGCGCAGGCGTTGGTCCGCCGCAACGGGGCGGAACAACGGGTGCCCGTGAACCAAATTGTACCGGGGGATATGTTACTAATTAAAGCGGGGGAGCGTATCGGTGCGGACGGGGTAATTGCCCAGGGAACGGGAGCGGTGGACGAGGCAATCCTCACGGGAGAAAGTTTGCCCCAAGATAAACAGCCGGGGAATCAGGTGACAGCGGGGACGCTGCTGGTGAGCGGATTTTTGGAAGTGACTGTGCAAAAGACCGGGGCAGATACCGCGCTTGCGCAGATGATTGCTTTGGTGGAGCAAGCGGCTAACAGCAAGGCGCCGGTAGCCCGTTTGGCCGATAAAGTAAGCCGAATTTTTGTCCCGCTCGTGTTAGGAATTTCGCTTTTAACCTTCGGGGTATGGTATATAAGCGGGGCCTCTATTATGTTTGCTCTTTCGTGCGCGGTGTGCGTGTTGGTAATTTCTTGCCCGTGCGCGCTAGGATTGGCCACCCCCACGGCGATTATGGTTGGTATGGGGGTGGGTGCCAAGCGCGGTATTTTAATTAAATCGGCTACCGTTTTAGAAAATGCACACCGGGTAAAAACCGTCGTGCTGGATAAGACCGGAACGGTAACGACCGGGCAAATGCAGGTAGCACAACTAATCCCCGCCGCCGGGATTAGTGAAGAGGAACTGCTTGCTAATGCCATTTCGCTTGAAAAATTATCTTCGCATCCGCTGGCAGTTTCGTTAGTAAAGCAAAAGTTTTCACGTGAAAACATTGTACTAAAAAATGTTAGCAATATAACGGAATTTCCGGGCTTGGGGATTCGGGGCCAAGCAGGTCAAGAACTTCTTTTCGGCGGGAACTTAAAAGCCATGCAAACCTGGCATATTCCCGTGCCCGAGGGTGAAAAAATAGTGGACGCGGCCGCGCAACAAGGGCAGACAGTACTTTTCTTTGCTATCCATAAAAAATACTTGGGGGCGATTGGATTTAGTGACACAGTCAAACCTACCGCGCGCGAAGCAGTTGATCTATTACAAAATGCCGGATGCCAGGTGGTATTGCTTACAGGCGATAATGCGCAAACTGCGGCTTACGTGGCTAAGCAAACCGGCATTTCTACCGTGCAGGCGGGGGTGTTGCCTGCCGAAAAACAAGATTACTTAAAGTCGCTCCAAACACAAGGACAAACGGTAGCCATGGTGGGGGACGGTGTCAATGATGCCCCTTCGCTTGCGTGTGCGGAGGTAGGGATTGCGTTAGGGTCCGGGACCGAAGTGGCCGCTGCCAGTGCGGACATTGTGCTTATGCGGCCGGACCTACGCGAAGTGGCCACCGCCTTGGAACTAAGCCGAGCGACGTTACGCAATATCAAAGAGAATTTGTTTTGGGCATTTTTCTATAATGTAATTTGTATCCCGTTGGCGGCGGGGGTGTTTTACCCAGCGTGGGGGTGGAAGTTGCACCCCATGATGGCCGCCGCGGCGATGAGTTTTAGTTCGGTATGCGTGGTGCTTAATGCCTTGCGCTTAAACCGCTTTAAGCCTACTTTTAAGGATGTAACACAAGGAAATAATATGCATAAAGTATTAGAAATTAAAGGAATGATGTGCGGTCATTGTGCCGGGCACGTAGCCCGTGCGCTTAACAGTATCCCCGGCGTAAAAGCCACGGTGGATCTTGCCAACAAAACAGCCACGGTGGAGGCGGCCTCCCCGGTGGAAGACAACGTGCTGATAGAAGCGGTGCAAAACGCCGGATACGAAGTGACGGCTATCCGCTAGAAATTATAAAATAAAGTATCCCCGCGTAAAGGAGCGTTTATGAAACAGGTTGGTTTTGTAAAAGTAGCAGCCGCAATTCCCACAGTACAAGTGGCAGACCCGGTTTACAATGCCCAGCAAGCCTTGGCCCTTATCAAGCAGGCGGCCCAAACGGGTGTGCGCGTAGTGGCATTTCCGGAATTAAACCTGACCGGATACACCTGCGGCGATTTATTTCTAAAACCGGCGTTGTTGGACGCAGCCCAAAACGCTTTGCAAGACTTACTTACAAAAACCAAAACGCTGGATGTGATATTTATAGTAGGCTTGCCGGTACGCGCGGATACGGTATTGCTTAACGCGGCAGTGGTTTGCTATAAAGGGCGTATTTTGGGTGTAATTCCCAAAACCTATTTGCCCAATTATCACGAATTTTACGAAGGTCGCTGGTTTGTGCGCGCCATGGCCTTTGCCGCGGAAGAATTGTCCCTTTGCGGACAAATTGTTCCCGTGGGGACGGACCTTATTTTCCAAGCCGGCGGATGTAAGTTCGGCGTGGAAATTTGCGAAGATTTGTGGGCGGTTATTCCGCCTTCTTCCACGGCCGTATTGCAAGGGGCAGATGTAATTTTTAACTTGTCTGCCAGTAATGCGCTAGTGGGTAAACATACGTATGTGCGTCAACTGGTCGCGCAACAATCGGCCCGCGGAATCTGCGGGTATGTATACGTTTCCAGCGGGTTTGGCGAATCTACTACCGACGTTGTATTTGGCAATAATGCGCTCATTTGTGAAAACGGACACGAACTGGCGCTGTCTCAACGTTTTACCACGAAGGCGCAACTCGTTGCTACTGAAATTGACATAGAACGCTTGCAAAATGAGCGCGCCGCCAATACGTCTTTTCGCACAGATAGCGCGTTGGAAACGTCAGCCCCGTACGAGGTCATTAAGACGCATCAACCTATAAAACCGGTTGAGAAGTTAACGCGCCGCGTGGATCCGCTTCCGTTTGTCCCGCAAGGGGAGAAACTGGATGAGCACTGCGCCGAAATTTTTAACATCCAGGTAACGGGGCTCGCTACCCGCTTATTAGCGGCCCATGCCAAAACTGCGGTAATTGGTATTTCAGGCGGGTTGGATTCTACGCTGGCGTTATTAGTGGCGGTGCGTACCATGGATAAACTAAACCGCCCGCGCAAAGATGTGATCGGTATTACCATGCCCGGCTTTGGTACTACGGACCGCACCTATAAAAATGCACTTGCCTTGATGAAGCAACTCGGTGTGACCGTGCGTGAAATTCCGATTAAAAAAGCGTGCGAGCAGCATTTTAAGGATATTGGCCACGATGGCAAAAAGCACGACGTAACCTACGAAAACGTACAAGCGCGTGAACGCACCCAAATTTTGATGGATGTGGCCAATCAAACCGGCGGCATAGTAGTAGGCACGGGCGATTTATCCGAAAGTGCGCTCGGGTGGGCCACGTATAACGGGGACCACATGTCTATGTACGGGGTGAATATGGGTGTGCCCAAGACACTGGTGAAATCATTGGTCAGTTGGGTTGGCACGCACGAAACGACCGAGCCGGCTACCCAAAAAGTGCTGGCAGATGTAGTGGCCACGCCTATTAGCCCGGAACTTTTACCTGCCGACAAAAAAGGTCGCATTTCCCAAAAGACGGAAGATTTGGTGGGTCCGTATATATTGCATGATTTTTTCTTGTACCATTTTTTGCGCGGCGGCGGAAGTGCAGACAAAATTTTGTTCTTGGCGCAGCACGCGTTTGCCGGGCAGTTCAAACCCGCGGAGATAAAAAAATGGTTACACGTATTTTTCAGGCGTTTCTTTGCCCAGCAATTTAAGCGCTCCTGTATGCCCGACGGGCCCAAAGTAGGCTCGGTGGCACTTTCCCCCCGAGGAGACTGGCGTATGCCCAGTGATGCTAGCGTGCGGGCCTTTTTAAAGGAAGATAAATGAGTGAAATGTTAGATTTAACCAACGCCAAACTCATTGGTAAAGGGACACATAAAAAATGTTTTGTGCATCCGCAAGACGCTTCGCGCTGTGTCAAAGTTGCCTATAATGATTTGGGCAAGCGGGATTTGCACCGCGAAGTAAATTATCTTTGTTCACGCTATCGGCGTACACACAGTAGCACAATTTTGCCTCGATTTCACGGTGTCGTGCAAACAAATCTAGGACGTGGATATATAGTAGATTATTTGCAAAATGCCGATGGTACCCCGTGCCTGAGCCTAAAAGATTGGTTGGAAAACCCGCAACCAAACGCCCAGTTAGATCCGCTGATTGACCGGGCTATGCTTACGCTAAAACAAAAAATTTGGGAAGAGCAGGTATTGTCGCTGGCTATCTATCCGGAAAATATTTTATTTCAACGGGATGCCTCCGGCAATTACCGTCCGTTTTTAGTCAACGATTTAGGGAACGCCGCGCGTATCCCGCTGGCATACTGGTTGGAAGGCGTGCGCTTGCATAGCATTGATAAACGCTGGCAGGAATTTTTGGCCGCCGCCCAACATAAATGCTGTCCCGAAAAACGCCCCTTTATTTTGCATTGGTAAAGAGCGGGTTGTTTTTTGCTACAATATGTCTATGAATTTTGCTCGCAGTGTTGCTACCCGTTATTTAACCCGTCGTCAGGGGTTGTTTGCCTTTATCACTACGCTTATTGGCGTAGCCGGGGTAAGCGTGGGGGTGGCCGCCCTGATTACCACATTATCTGTTATGAACGGGTTTCAAACGGATATTAAAGACAAAGTAATCGGCGCACAAAGCCATATTTTGGTTTTTGGTCAAATGAGCCCGGAAACGTATCAAAAAAATATTTCTCTGATTGAAAAAATTCCCGAAGTAGCCGCCGCGGCTCCGCACATTTACGGGCAGGCCATTTTAACCCATGCCGGGCACAGCGTAGGCGTAATTATCCGCGGGTTGGACCCGGCGCAGGAAGCCAAAATTAACAACTTGGCAGATTCTTTAATAGAGGGAGACTTCGAGCCGGCGGATTGGGATGAAACTAAACCGGCTCCTTTGGTGCTAGGGACCGAACTGGCCTTTAGTTTAGGGGTAGATTTGGGGGATGAGGTGGTGCTGATTTCCCCGCAATCTATTTCTACGTCAGCAGGCATGTTCCCCAAAATGAAAAAGTTTCGCATCAGCGGGCTACTTAAAACCGGATATTATGAATTTGATAATACCATTGTTTATACCCTATTGCCACACGCCAGCGATTTCTTTGGCCTTAAAGGGGGCACCAGCGGCGTAGCGGTGAAATTGCACAACCTCAATACCGCCCAAAAAACGGCCCAAAAAATAGCGGATGTTATCGGCCATGGGTACGCGGTGCGTACGTTTGCGCAAATGAACAGTACGCTTTATGCGGCCCTGAAACTGGAAAAAACCATGATGTTTATCATCTTATTTTTAATTATCGGGGTAGCCTCGTTAAATATTGCCAGTAATTTAATTTTACTGGGGACAGAAAAATTGCGTGATATTGGCATTATGCGTGCGTTGGGGGCCAGCCCAAAGATGATCCGCCGTATTTTTATGTGGGAGGCAATGGTCATTGCCACGTTAGGCATTGTGCTGGGGTTACTGCTTGCGTGCCTTTTATGCTGGGTGATTGCTACGTTTAATATTGTGGAACTTCCCGGAGATA
>ONQH01000062.1 GCA_900319885.1 Candidatus Avelusimicrobium ruminicola | reverse complement strand
CACGGTACCGGATATTCCGGCTGAGTTAAAAGAACTTATCTCTGCGCTTAACAAAGCCGCCCAACAAGGGGCGAATATGGAGCACATTATGGAAGAGGCCATACGTAAGTATTTAAATCCTACGTATAGTGGCGAAAACGCCTTCCCGCCTTCTTATTTGTCGCTTATTTTTAAGTTGTATATGGACAACGTGGATTCTTTGCCAAAAGCGTGGAATTATGTAACTTACAATACGCCGGCCAGTGCAGCCTGCAAAGGAAAAATCAATGATAAATGTGTAGATATACGTACGTTTGCTATAGAGGGGTTGCTGATTCAGCCGCGGTTTCGCGACCTTTTAACGCAAGACCAATGGGCCTTTGTGCAGAGCGCTTTCGAGCAAAGTCTTGCCAGATATCAAAAAAAAGATTCTGACCAGTATTACGTGGAACTGATTAGACAAGGTATTTTGAAGGAAGGGCAAAAAAAGGTTCAGCATGATTTAACGGTTATTGTTTCTCAAAAACTTTCACAGGGGAAATCTAAGGGAGAAGTTATAGAGGAGACGATGGGTGTTTTAGCCCTTAGATACCTTGAAACTCCTGGCCCAAAACTTCCAGGTCCAGGAAGTTTTGGGGTGATAACGAGGTATGGAACGTTCCAGACGATAGAGGAAGCAGTGGCTGCAGCAGAGGCGGCAGAGTCAACAGCAGTCGGGACAGAAGCTGTTGCTGGTACAGGTGCTGGTGTGGCCAGCGTGGCGATACCTATAGCTGTTATTGCCCTGTTTGTGGGGGGATTTATCTATGCCTTAAATGATGCTTATGGATATAATAAACCCGCAAATGCTAAGCGACAAATGATTGATTATGTAAAAAGAGTCACTTCTCAGACAAAATGGGAACAGCAAGCGGATAAGCCCATGCATAATATAGAGGATGCCCCTCTTGAGCAACCGGGTGACTATATTGCTCCAATCAACGAGACTGGTAACCCTCAATCAAATGGGAACCATAATCAAGGTCTTAATCAAGGGCAAAACGTATCTCCCCAACCCCGTCCCAAGAAAAAGTATCCACAAGAAGACGATGTGAATAAAACCTGTCTTTTCAAAAAAACTCCTCCTATTAGAGGTGGCCTGAATGAGTTGGCCAGCCGTATGAGCAAGCAAGCGGAAGGAAAGTTTAGAGACTTGGCTGAACAATGCGGGATGGAAAAGCAACAAATACACAATCTCTTTGCAACAAAAAGAAACAAAGTGCAATTTGCCATAGATTTTTTTACACAATGGTTTCTTAAGTTTGAAGAAAAGAATCAGATGGAGGAAGACCCGCCCAGCGAGGATGTGGAGTGCAAGAAATTCTTTGACCAGATGAGCGAATTGGAAGAAATTAAAGATTCGTTTTATGATTCCCAAACAAAAAAGAATCTGCACATGAAAATTGATTATAGAACGATCAATGGGAAAACAGAGTTTTATGCCGCCCCGGAAATATCCCTTACCGTAAGAGATATGGATCATTTCGGTGAGGTAGCACTACGTTTTGGGATAACTCAATCTCAAAATTTGATTTATAAACTCAAACAATTTATGAGGGGGACGCTGAGAGATGGCTTGGGAGAGTCGCTTAGAGCAAATTCCCATGAGAGACAAATCATTTATGAAAAAGGGGATCCTACTCAACCCCGAAACATGAAGGATTTGCGAGATTTGGGGCCAGATGATTATTTACATTTCCACTATGAGGAAATAAAGATGTATGACGGTGTTTATACAGAAGGGAAAAAACCTTACATTTGCAATCATACAATTATCTATCCCGGAGAGTGGCTTAAAAAGTAAAAATCCCCCTGGTTATACCGGGGGACTTTTTTGAAACGGTCTTTTCTTTTAGCCTTTAATACTACGCAAATCTTTTGCGTGTTTACGCATGAGTTGGTTTAGTTCTTTTTCTTGAGTTTGCAGTAGTGCTTTTTGGGTGGCTAAATACGTTTTATAATTGGGGCTGGTAGCGGCTTTGCTACGCAGTTGCTTTTCGGTATGTGCCATAATAGCATACGCTTCGGCTTTTACATTTTCCCCAAACAAAGAGCCCATATCACCGAGGGTGGTCTGGTTATTTTTTACTACTTCGGCCAACGCGGCTTGGATGGCTTTGTTATCGCTGGCGGAGGCTTTGGTGTTTTTGCGGGGCGCCTTGGTTTGCGTGTCTTCCATGATAATTTCCATATATTGGGAAGAGTTTTGCTGTTTGCGGCGGGCGGCTTGGCGTTTAGCCGTAGCGGCGGAGGTAGCCAAGGCATCTTTCACAGCCGCATCTACCCCTTGGAACGGATAGTCGCTTAATACGTGTTTGCCAATAAACAACGTCGGTACGGAAACAGAGGAAAGTTTATGTGCCTTCATCTGTGCTTGTAAAGGTTCTTTGCTAGCGGGGTTTTTCATATCATACTGCACCAAAGTTACTTGGCCTTGATAAGTTTTCTGGAAGGAAACATCCCACTGATCTGCTTTTAATTGCTTGCACTCGAGGGAATCGGAATGAGTAAACAAAACCGCTTGAATAGGCGCACGTTTGGGAGTGCCGGCGGTGGGCTGCTGGACCGGCGCGGCCGAAGTGGCTTGCGTTTGCTCGGCGGTAGCGGGCGTTTGTTCCTGATTTTCTTGCAGCGGAGTTGTTTCAGGGGTGGTTTGCTGTTGCGGGAGAATCGGATTTCCTTCCTCGTCCACTAGCGGGGTTTTGCCTTCCAAAGGGTTGGCTGCCTGCATAGGGCTTATCCCCATACGTTTGATAAGCAAATTGCCGGTTTGATTTTGCCAATAAGCGCGAATTTTTTCGTCTTGTTCTTTAGATGTACATCCGGCCACCAGTAACAGTCCGGAAATAATTAGTAAACTTGTTTTCTTCATAAAATCTCCTCTGCACACTATAACAAATTTTAAGTAAGTCCATACAGTTTATTTGTTTGCTCAACCGTTTTTGCGGCCAGTTCTTCTACGGGAATATTCAAATAATCTGCCACAAATTGCGCAATCAGCGGGATGTTGGACGGGTCGTTGCGGGTACCGCGTTTGCCTTGCGGGGAAAGATACGGACAATCGGTTTCCAAAATAATTTTATCGGCCCCCACTTTTTTGACCGCCTCGCGGATGTATTCATTTTTTTTATACGTAAAACACCCGTTAATGCCCAACAGCATCCCCCCATCCAGTGCTTTTTTGGCCTCTTCGTAGCGGGCGCAAAAACAATGCAATACGCCCGTATACGGGCGGGAAACGTGTTGTTTCCATTGGCTCTTTAACAGAGCAAATGTATCGTCATAGGGGGCATAGTCTTCCCCTTGGCGGCGTACATGCAACACTAAGGGCAACCGGGCCTGGTCCGCAAAAGAAATCATTTGGCTAAAAAGCGCTTGTTGGGTTTGCTTGTCGGCCTCTTCCAAACAGGTATAGTCCAGGCCGATTTCGCCCACCGCCGCTACGCGCGGATCTTGCAACAATTTTTGAAAAGGTTCCGCGTGCGAAGCGGTAAACTTGCGGGCATATTCCGGGTGGACCCCCAACACCGGTACAATCCTGGTGGGATACTTTTGTGCTAAATCTAGCGAAGGTTGCCACTCTTCGGGTGCGCAGCCGATTTCCACACTTTTCACGATTTGTGCCGCCGGTAATACTTGGCTAATAAGAACGTCCCGGTCTTGGTCAAAGGCCGGGTCGGTCAAGTGGGCGTGCGAATCAATAAATTGCATACCTATATTGTATCTTTTTGAGCGCACCTAGGGCAGCATTTTCATAGAAACCGCTTTCGTTTGCAGATTATAGGTAATTTGCCGGGTAATGGGTATAAATTCTTCGTTAGAAGTCTGGAAGGGTTTGCGGTCAATCGTGAGGGAAATTTCCTGCGCGTTGGATAAGTCGGTCAGGTTTTCCAAATGTTCATAATCTATCAAGCCTTCGCGGTGGAAGGTGGTGTGTTCTGCCAAAGAGCCGTCTTTGTATTTAATGGCCACACGCGTGATGGCTTCGTTAATATCTAGTTGAAAAATCTCTTTTCCGTACAAACGCAACGGGATAGAGGAAGAATTATGTTCGTGATAGGCACGTAAAAGTTGGCGAATTTGTTCCACCGGTACCGCATAACCGATTTGACGCCGGTACGAAGCGCCTACAACCATGCCGGCCACTTTGCCGTCTTTATTGATTAAGGGGGAGCCGCACTCGCCTTCCCGGGCAATTTCTAAATCGGCGTTTAGGGTGGTGGTAAAGCGCAAGGGGGTGGTGCCCAGCACTTTGCGCCCGGGGGTGTATTGGAAAGCATTGTCAAAAAAAGAAAGTGAGAAAAGCCCCTCTCCCACTTCGGGGGAACTCTGTGCTAATTTTAAGGGTTCAAATTGGCTGGCTACACTTTCCGGAATGCGAAAAATGGACACATCATTTCCCCGGGGATGCCCCTGTGCCAGGAAGGGGGCCGGCTCGTACGTAAAACGTTTAATGGGTACAGCGGGTCTGCGGTAGCCATAGTGGGAAGCGGTTACTCCCCATACATAACGTTTGCCTTCATAGATTTCTTCTATCACAAAGGCGGTGGCTTTTACGCTGAAAAGCCGGCCGAGCGGGTGACGGTCGCGCAGGGGAATCATAGCGCGTGCGGCTTTGAGTACCCGCGTAGGAGGGGTGCTTACTCCGGCCCGAAATACAGCCCGTTCTACTTGCCGCGTAGTAACGCCCAGCGGTTTTACCGCGGCGCGGCGGATATTTTGCATCCGCGTGCGTGCGCCTTTGGCAATCCCTTTATACCATTGTGCATGCAAAGGGGAAATCACAAGTCCGACTAATAACAAAATCAGCGTAAATTTCTTCATATTTATATTCTAAAATTTGGACGGGTTTTGCGCGAGGGTCTTTAGTCCCACCTACCCAGGGTCAAAAGGCCTACACTCTCCGAGAATAAATTTGTGTTTTGCGTGCCATATGATGCCCTTGAAGGAGGCGTATCTCTAACGGCTATTCGAGCAGCCGGTATATATCAAGGCGGAATTCTTTCAATAGCAATAGAACCTAATGGGGCTATTCACAAAAATTGTGTAGATCCGGAAGAGCAAACCGGTTTCTGTACCATGGCAGAAGCGGCCGGCTATTAGAATACATCTTATCCGCCTAGTACTGCATGGGCGAAGTGGGCAGGACAATGCCTAAGCACAACAAGATAATTGCATCAAAGATATTTTACTTAAAAACCCTCGGTTTAATAGCCGAGGATATTTTTGCTCTTCTCAAACGTGACGTTAACCAAACTAATCAAAATTAGCACTCTAAAAAGGGGGTTGACAAAAATAAAATAATTACTTATAATTTTAGCAGGTAGGATTTAGGAGTGCTAAAATAAAAGTTGCTTTTAAGACGACAAATTCTACTTAAGAGAGATTGGCATCATGCGTATTTTAAAACCGGAAGTTGCTAAAGCACGTAAAGAAAAAATTTTACGGTGGGTCGTTCAACAATATGTAGAAACCCGCCGCCCGGTAGGTTCGCAAATGATTGCGGACGGGGTGCTCAAGGATGTGTCCCCCGCTACGATTCGCAACATCATGGCGGAACTGGAACAGGAAGGATACCTCTATCAGCCACATACATCCGGCGGGCGTATCCCTACCGATAAAGCCTACCGCTATTATGTGGACTATTTAGCCAACGTGCAAAAAATGGCCGCCAAAGAGCGCGAGCAAATTGAAAAACAATACGATGCCCGCGTGAGTGAGGTCAACAATATGCTGGTGCAAACCTCGCGGCTACTGGCTATGCTTTCCGGTGCGGCCGGGTTTGTGTATACAGCGCAAGTGGATGACCAACGTATCCAACGCTTGGAATTTATCCCGTTGGCCCCCGGGGCGATGCTTACCGTCTTGGTAACCGAGTCCGGGGCTGTGCGCCATTGGCCCGTGCGCATGGCGGAGGTAATCTCGCCCGCTAAACTACAGGTGCTCAGCCGGTTTATCAATGATGAAATTACCGGTCACACATTAGCCGAAGCGCGCCAAATTCTATGGCAATACTTGCACTCCGGACATCGCGAACTGGCCGGTGTAGCGGATGTAGCCAGCCAGGTGCTTAAAGATATAGAGCGCCCGCAAACCGGTGGCGACGAACTGTATGTAGAGGGAATCGGGCGGCTCTTGGAGAACACCACCGAGGACGATTACGAAGATTTGAAACAAATGATGCGCGTAGTGGAAGAGCGGGATCGTTTTTCTTCGCTGCTCAATGCTAAACTGGCCGAA